>JBCBHD010000018.1:0-20514 GCA_038526115.1 Pseudomonadota bacterium
CGAGCCCCCGCACGCCGCAACAAAGGTCAGCAGACTTGCTGCAAAGATCGCATGTTTGCGCATCATTTCCCCCTAACTCTCAATCAAGCGAACTGCTTGGCAATCGGTAGCTCGCGCAGACGCTTACCAGTCGCTGCAAAGATGGCGTTTGTCAGCGCAGGGGCAGCAGGTGGCAGGCCGGGCTCGCCGGCTCCACCCACAGGCACATCGCCGCTATTGATCAATTCAACTGCGATGTTTGGCGTCTCGTTCATGCGCAACATCTTGTAATCGTGAAAGTTGCTTTGCTTGATTGCGCCGTCGACCAACTCCAGCTCGCCATACATAGCCGCGGTCAGTCCAAACACGATCCCGCCTTCGATCTGATTGCGGAAACCATCGGGGTTCATCACATAGCCGGCATCACAGACAGCCCAGATATTGGTCATCTTGGGTTTGCCTGAACTCATGTCGACCTCAATCACTTCGGCGACGATCGTGCCAAAGCTCTCGACGATGGCCACACCTTTGGCCTTCCCCTCACCCAACGGTGAACGCCATTCGCTGATCTCTGCAACCTTTTCGAGAACCGCGAGATGACGGGGCGCATCTTTCAGCATGGAGAGACGATACTCGAGTGGATCTTTGCCCGCCGCATGCGCCGCTTCGTCAATGAAGCTTTCGATGAACCAGCCTTGCTGCGAATGATCGACCGAGCGCCAGGCTTGAAACGGTAGATGCAGCTCGGCCTCTGCCACACGGACAGATGTGTTCGGGATCGCGTACATCGCAGGGACGCACGCCTCCGCCGGGTCGTGGCGCTGGGTAAAGACGCTGTCGTAGGCTACGATATTGCCAGAATCGTCGAGCCCTGCACGCAGCCGGTTCAAGTCAGCGCAGCGATAAAGCGCCTTCTGCGTATCTTCTTCCCGGCTCCAGATCATCTTCACCGGATAGCCCGTAGCTTTGGCAATACGCGCCGCCATCGAGACATACTCTGCGCCCAGGCGCCGTCCGAATGCTCCCCCAAGATAAGGGTGGTGAATTATGATGTCTTCGCTGGACACACCGATGGTTTCCGCAACAGCGCTTCGCGCCATCAGAGGCACCTGCGTGCTGGTCCAGATATCGCACTTGCCACCCTTGAAATGCGCAGTGCAGTTCAGCGGCTCCATCGGAGCATGCGCAAGATAGGGGGCTTTGTATTCAGCTTCGATGGTTTTCGCTGCCTTACCGAACGCATCCTGCGCGTTGCCTTTGGCAGCGGCTTCCTTGCCCCCGGTTTCGCCCGCGTCGTCCAGCGCAGCGGCGAAGGCCGCAAACTGATCATCCATGGTCTTGATCGGGCTTTCGGACTCGGTCCAGCCGATCTGGATCGTGTTCACAGCCTGTTGCGCCTGCCAATAGCTGTCCGCAACAACTGCCACGAAACTGCCCATATTGAGGATTTGCAGCACGCCCGGCATTTCAGCCGCACGGGTCGCATCCATGCTTGCGACCGACGTTCCCTGAATTGGTGGGCGCACTACGGCCGCGTAAGACAAGTCTAGCCCTTCAGGAGCAGCGTCGATCCCGAACTCAGCCGTACCTGTGATCTTGTCAGGAATATCGGTTCGGGCTTTGCTCTTGCCCATCAGCCGATATTCGGATGCCGTCTTGAGCGTCGGCGTTTGATCCATCGGCTGCTCTGCCGCGGCGCTTGCAAACTCGGAATAAGGCGCGGATTTGCCAGATGCCTCATGGATGAGTGTGCTGTCACGTGTAACGATTTCGCCTGCAGGTACGCTCCAGGCTTCGGCTGCAGCCCCGACAAGCATCTTCCTTGCCGCGGCTCCCGCAACCCGCATTGAGTGCTGACCAGTCGTGCGGATTGAAGACGATCCACCTGTGATCATCGCGTCAGCAAGCCGCGCCATCTGCGTGAACAGGCCGTCCCAGGTCGGTTCGATCCAATCCGCTGCATTCATTGTGAAAGGAGCCAGGAACATGCGCGCAGTGTCTGTCACGACATAGCTGCCGTCGGCGGGCGCTTGCATGACCTTTACCTTGTCCCATGCGGCATCGAGTTCATCTGCGAGCATTTGTGCGAGCACAGAGTGCGCGCCCTGCCCCATTTCGCAATGGGGAACGATCGCTGTCACGATGTTGTTGGTGTCGATCTTCACCCAACTGTTGACCAGTTGCTCACCGTCTCCGGTTGCGACTTTCCCTGCTAACTTGTCGATTGGGTTACCGGGGCGCACACCCACGCCGATCAACAAGCCGCCGCCTGCGAGCACACCTGCGCCGATGAAACCTCGCCGGCTCCACTTCGCCAGCTTGCTGCGCTCTTTCTTTTCAGGAGACATATCGTTCATGGCTCAAGCCTCCTCACTGCGCGGTTCAAGCTGGCCGGATGCGACTTTAATGGCGCGGCGGATCCGGGTGTATGTGCCACAACGGCAGATATTGCCTGACATCGCTGCATCGATATCTTCATCACTCGGCTGCGGATTATCACGCAGAAGGGCCGTTGCGCTCATGATCTGACCGGATTGGCAGTACCCGCACTGTGGAACTTGCTCGCTTACCCATGCTTTTTGCACCGCGCTCAGTTCACCATCGGGACCGGAGATACCTTCGATCGTGGTGATAGCCCGCCCCTCGGCTTCGGCAATCGGGGTGGAACAGCTGCGCACAGGTTGACCATCGAGATGGACAGTGCACGCCCCACACTGAGCGATCCCGCAACCGAATTTGGTGCCATTCATGCCGAGCTTTTCACGTACGACCCAGAGGATCGGCATTGCTGGATCAACTTCGGCAGTGGTTTCCTGCCCGTTCAAGGTGAAACTCGCCATAGGGACTCTCTCCGGTATTCGCCGCTTAGTTGCGAGGTGCAACCTATAAGGAACGATGCCGTTAGGGAAGAGCCCGCTTCACAGCACTCCGGCTGACCGCAAAATCAATCGAAAGCCTAGGCCCGCTGCGACAAGAACGACGGCAAAACCCAGCGCATTTGCTATCTTGCCATTTGCATAGTCTCCCAGGACCGAACGTTGGTTCATCGCATAGAGCAGGAAGATCGCGACCACAGGCAAAAGGATACCATTCGCAAACTGCGCCGACAGGATGATGGTGACTGGGCGGATCCCGGTAAGCGCGAGCGCCGCACCGATAACAATCACGCTCAATGCGACCAGCCGTAAAACCCGCTGCTTCTTATCCGGTGCAATCTGGAAGATTTCGCTTACGGCGTAACCAGTGGCAAGCGGAGCTGTGATGGAACTGGTCAATCCGGCTGCGAACAGGCCAGCGCCCATCAGATACTTGGCATGCACTCCAAACAGCGGCTCAAACTGGGTCGCCATGTCCGCAGCGCTCTCCACTGAAACGCCCATGGCGAACAGGCTGGCTGCAGCCGTGGATACGATCAAGATACCGATCAGTCCGCCGATGCCGATTGAGACCATCGTGTCGACGCGCGCGGCTGGTAGTTCGGAAGGATTCTGCCACTTGGCTTGGGCCGCGCTCGCATGAAGAAACAGGTTGTAAGGGACCACGGTCGTGCCGATGAGCGCGATCACGGTGAGCAATGCGCCGTCGGGGATTGCTGGTCGCACCAGACCACCAAAGAGCGCTCCGATGTCAGGCTGGGCAATCGCGAAGGTCGCAACAAAAGCCAGCGCCATGAACATCACAAGAGCAAGCAGCGCAGTTTCGATCTGGCGATAGCTGCCGGTCCACAGCAACAATGCGGCGAGCACTGAGATTGCCGCGACGCTCCCTTTGAAGGCCAGGTCGGATTCTCCCGCTACCGTAGCGATCCCAAGTGCCGCCCCCGAAAGATTGCCCGCCTCATAGGCTGCGTTGCCGAGATAGAGCGCAACGCAGATCAATACGATCATGGGCCATCGCCAGATAGAAGTCTGGAACAACTCGGCGAGCGTCTCCCCCAACCCCTTTTGAGTAACGACGCCCAACCTCGCCGACATTTCCTGCAAGGTCATGGTTGCGATCGTCGCAAACACCAGCGCCCACAGCAGCGCATATCCGAAGCTTGCCCCGGCGAGTGTGCATGCAGTGACAGTCCCCGGACCGATAAAGGCCGCGGTAACGAGCGCGCCCGGTCCGGAGTTTCGAAGGCGTTGCGCAAGACTCACGTTCTTGACTCCCCGAAGCCGCCCCCGGTTGGGGTGCAAATCACTATTCGATCACCTGCTGAAACACTGGACTGGTCGCATCCGGCCAACTCGCTGGCCGAACCATCAGCGCGTTCGATTGCATTGCGCCCTTTACGACCATCCTTACCGCCGGAAAGACCGACTGGCGGCGTAGTGCGATGTTCGGACAAAATCGAAACCTCCATTTCATCAAGGAAACGGATGATGCGCGTCACCCCGTCACCTGCATTCCAAGCACCTTTACCGCCCGATCCACGATCGATCCGGAAACTGTCGAGCAGCACCGGGTACCTATGCTCTAACACCTCCGGATCGGTCATCCTCGTGTTGGTCATATGCGTATGCACGGCTGCAGCGCCGTTAAAACCCGGTCCGGCGGGCGCGCCTGAGCAGATCGTTTCGTAGTACTGCCGCTGAGCATTGCCGAAGGTGAGATTGTTCATGGTCCCCTGACTGGTGCCTAGCTTCCCGAGTGCCGCGAACAATGCATCAGTGATAGCCTGACTGGTCTCAACATTACCGGCAACGACAGCCGCATCGTTGTCGGGATTCAGCATTGATCCTTCCGGCACATGGATTGTGAGCGGCTTCATACAGCCGGCGTTGAGAGGCACATCGTCATCTATCAGGCAGCGGAAGACATAAAGCACTGCCGCCCGTGTCACTGCTGGAGGAGCATTGAATGCGTTGTCCTGTTGCGCACTCGTGCCTGTGAAGTCGATAACAGCGCTGCTGGTCCTCGGATCGGGGTGGATCGCAACCTCAATGCAGGCTCCAGAATCCAGCTCCAAACGAAAAGCGCCAGGCTCGATGTCGGCAATCACGCGGCGCACGGCCGCTTCGGCGGTGTCCTGAATGTGGCCCATATACGCATGGACCATTGCCAGCCCATACTGCGCGACCAGTTTACGCAATTCGCTCGTCCCCGCTGAATTGGCGGCGACCTGCGCCATCAGATCAGCGATGTTCTGAGCCGCGTTGCGAGCCGGGTGCGGCCCATCGTTCAGAATGTGCTCAATCCGGTCCGTCTGAAACGCGCCACCTTCGACCAGTTTGACATTGTCGAACAGGATGCCTTCGTCTGCGATGTTTCGCCCAAGCGGTGACATAGAACCGGGACTGATCCCGCCAATATCTTCATGATGAGCCCGTGATGCGACGTAGAACAGAATGGCCTCGTCGTTTTCATCAAATACGGGCGAGACTACCGTGACGTCGGGCAAATGCGACCCGCCTTTGTGCGGATTGTTGTGCACGAAAACATCGCCCGGATTAATCGTCTTACCGCTCTGGATGATTGACTTCACACTTGCGTCCATCGAGCCAAGATGGACTGGAACATGCGGCGCATTGGCGACCAGATCTCCGTCAGGGTCAAAGATAGCGCAGGAGAAATCGAGTCGTTCCTTCACGTTCACCGATTGCGCAGTATTGCGCAACACGATCCCCATCTGCTCAGCAATCGACATGAACAGATTTGCGAAGATTTCCAGCGTGACCGGATCGAACTCTGCGCTGCGACCATAATCAGCCTGGCTCGTTTCGCTGTTTGACAGGATCAGGCAACCGCCCTTGTCTATGGTCCCTTGCCAGCCCGGCTCGACAACTATGGTCCCTGTGGATTCCACGATGATCGCCGGCCCGACAACGCGATGGCTGACCGCCAGTTCTTCTCGCGAGTAGAGCGCAGCCTCGCGCCATTGGCCTTTCGAATAGAACTGCGATTGGGAGAGGGGTTCAGGCTCTCCCATCGCTGGCACTGAGACCACACTTGGCGCCTCCTCTTCACCACCGGCTACGCTTTCAACGATGATCGTGTCCAAAGTCACCACTTTGTCTTTGGCGACGAAGCCGAACTGTTGGCGGTGCAAGTCTTCGAACTTAGCAGCCATAGTGCCTGCATCGGCTATTGGCACACGAATAGCTGTCTCCGTTCGAGCATACCGCATCAATGCGCTCGCCAGATGAGAGGTTTTGTCTGCTGCGAAACCCTGTTGCGCAAGATCCGCTTGATTGTCTGTCTGCATCTGAGAGACGATACCTGCCACGTCATTGAGCAGCTTATCACTCAGCGGAGCATCAATTACTCGCTGCCGCTCTGCCTCCGTTTTTGCCAGCCCCATGCCATAAGCTGACAACACACCGGCAAACGGATGGATCAGGATGCTGGAGATACCCAGACGCTCCGCCACTCGGCACGCATGCTGACCACCTGCCCCGCCAAAGCAATTCAGCACATAGTCTTTCACATCATGGCCGCGCGCAGTGGAAATCTGCTTGATCGCCTGTGCCATATGTTCGTTGGCAATCGCCAGAAACCCCTCGGCGACTTCTTCGGAAGACCGGCCATCGCCCATTTCCTCGGCAATTCTGGCAAAGGCTGCACGCGACGCTGCAGCATCAATCGGCGCGGACTGATCCGGTCCGAAAATATGCGGAAAATGGTCAGGCTGCACCTTTCCGAGACACGCATTGATATCGGTAACCGCCAACGGACCGCCGCGTCTGTAACAGACCGGCCCCGGATCAGCCCCGGCGCTTTCCGGTCCAACCCGCAGCCGTCCATCCTCATATTTCAAGATTGAACCGCCACCGGCTGCGACGGTATGAATATCCAGCATCGGCACCCGCATTTTCGCGCCAGCGACTTCAGTTTCGTACACCTTCTCCAGCGTTCCCGCATAATGCGAGACATCGGTGGATGTGCCGCCCATATCGAATCCGATGATCTTTTCGAAACCGGCCTGCCGCGCCGTTTCGACACAACCGACAATCCCGCCCGCCGGTCCTGACAATATCGCATCGCGCCCACGAAAAGTGGCCGCATCAGTCAGCCCACCAGAGCTTTGCATAAACAGCAATTGTCCGGGGGATCGTGCGTCGTCGAAAGCTCCTGAGATCCGATCAACATAGTCACGCAGGATCGGCGTCAGATACGCATCGACAACGCTGGTCTCTCCTCGCGGGACGATCTTCGCAAGAGGACTGACATCATGGCTGACCGAGACTTGTGAATACCCGATTTCATGGGCCAATGCTGCCACAGCGCGTTCGTGTTCAGGATAACGGTATCCGTGCATCAAAACGATAGCGACGGATCGCAGGCCGGTCTCGAAAGCGGCTTCAAGGGCCGCCCGCGCTTGCTCAAGGTCCAATGCGATGTCGATGGAACCATCCGCGCGAACACGCTCGGCAATCTCTATAACTTCGGCGTATAATGGTGCGGGCTTTTCGATATTCAGCGCGAAAGTATCCGGGCGCGTCTGTGTGCCGATTTCGATGATGTCGCCCAGGCCCTGGGTGATGGCCAGCAGAGTGGCCTCGCCCTTTCGTTCCAACAGGGCATTGGTGGCGATGGTTGTTCCCATGCGCACCGATTGAATGGCTTCGAAACTCAGTGTCGCATCACCTGTCAGTGCGCGCATGCCATACAGCGCCGCATCATCATAATGCTCTGGGTTCTCTGACAGATATTTGCATGTCAGCAATTCGCCAGCGGGGTTGCGCGCAACGATGTCAGTGAACGTCCCACCGCGATCAATCCAGAATTGCCATTGGCCGCTTCCCGCTGCGCCTTGCGTCTTGTCCATTTCACCCTGATGAAACAGCCACTCGCGCTTGGCAAATCATCGACAAGCCATGCCGCTTTTCGTACCCAGCCGCATGGACCAGATTTCGCCAGAACAATTCTTCGGGGTCGATATCCGTTGCGGTACGATCATTGAAGCCGCGCCTTTCCCAGAGGCCCGCAAGCCTGCCATCAAAGTGGTCGTTGATTTCGGCAGGGAAATCGGGACACGCAAAAGCTCAGCCCAGATAACGGACCACTACAGTCCCGATGCGCTGATCGGTCGCCGGGTCATGGCAGTGGTCAACTTCCCACCGCGTCAGATCGGGCCTTTTATGTCTGAAGTGCTGGTTCTGGGCTTCCCGGATCCGGAGGGAAAGATCGTTCTTGTCAAACCGGAAATGACCGTGCCCGATGGTGCACGACTGGCTTAGGCGAGCTCGCCTAGTGCCGCCTTCAGATCTCCAAGCCACGGTTCAAACGGCTTCCAAGCGTCTTGGCCCTTGCGGTTGATTGGTTGGCGAACCTGTTCGCTCGATGCTGTCCGAACTGCGCGATCCGTTTTGTGGAATTCGAGACATGCATCTTCAAATGGAAGCTCGAGATAGTCGAGCATCCGGCGTGTCTGACCTTCGAGATCGTCAAGAACATCTTCATGCTGCACGCGGAGAACCTTTCCCGGCAGCACCGCATCCCAATGATCCATCAGGCCAACATAGTCAGCGTAGTAACGGCCAATTTCCGTAAGGCCGTAAGTGAATTCCTGCCCCTGAGCGAAAAGCTGCTTGAAGCCAGAGAAACAGCAATCCATCGGCGCGCGGCGCGCATCAATGATTTTTGCGTTCGGCAGGATCAAATGGATCAGGCCGATATGCCGAAAGTTGTTGGGCATCTTGTCGATGAACAGCGGCGCGTCTTCTCGGTGCACGGCGGTGTCATCGAGGAAGCGCTGACCAAACTTCGCCAGATCCTCTCCTGCCAAATCATGAAGGTTCGCCGGATAAAGAGGCTGTCCGGCTTTTCTTCCGCGCAGCCGGTGAGCAAGCGCAAGGATATCAGGAAGTTCAAGCGTTCCATCAATCTGCGAATGGCTCGCCAGGATCTGTTCCAGCAGCGTTGAGCCTGCGCGTGGCAAGCCTAGAATGAAAACCGGATCGGGTGCTTCGCAACCTTGGCCAGCGTGCTTCTCAAACAGTTCTGCCGTGCAGAATTGCTTTTGCCGCGCCAGTTCTTCGCTCATCCCATCGGCGCTGTAACGGGTCTGCGCTCGCTTGAGAGAATTGCCCTCCTCATAGTGGCGGAAGCTGCCTTCGTAGTCCTCGCGATCTTCCAGCGCTTTCCCCAAAGCAAAAGCGATATGAACGCGGTCCATGAATGCAAGATCAGGCCGAGCAGCCTGCTCGCGCATGGCGGCAATCTCTGCATCGATGAAACGATAGGTCTTTAGATTGGCCAGAGCATAATAGGCGTCGCCGTGATCCGGGCGAGCCTCAAACGCCGAGCGGTAACTCGCTACGGCTTCGTCCTGTCTGCCCATCGTCTTAAGCGCGTGCCCCTTGCTCGTGAGGGTCGAATGATCTCGAGGAAGCTTTTCGAGGACCGCATCGAACAGTTCAAAAGCTCTTTCAAACTCACCCGCCTGCATGCTTTCGATCGCTAGACGCGACTGGAAGAGCGGATTTGCGGGGTCGCGCTGATACAGCGCTTCGGCTTCTTCACAGGCACGCTCAAACTTTTGCCGTCGGCGCAGTGCATCAATGTAGTCCAGCCGCAATTGCACGTTTTCCGGCTCAAAAGTCACCGCGCTTTCAAGCAGGAATTCGGCATCTTCCAAAATGCCCAATTCCACGCCGATCCGAGCCAGCAGCCGCATGCCTTCGACGTTGCGGGGATTCTGACGCAGGAAATGGCGGCAGATCTCCTCTGCCCGCAGCAATCGTCCTTCGTGCAGATGGTTGGTCACTGCCACCAACTCGCGTGGAAGCGACACCAGCCGATCCAACTGCGCTTGCGCAGCGGCAGCTTCATCGGATCGTCCCAATTCCGTGGCCAAGCGCGCCTGTTCGCGCCAACTGGCCTCTAGAGCCGAATTGAACCGAGTCGCCTGAACAAACGCGCTGAAGGCTGCGTTGGCATCGCCGCGGGCGAGAGCCAGATGCCCCTCCTCCTGCCAGGCACGGCCATATTCGGGCATCGCGGCGTGAAGTCGAACCAGATACGCTGATGCGTTGTCGAACCGCTTGAGATATCGGCAAGCGACTGCAGCCATATACAGCGCCTCGCCGTCTGCGGGATCCTCGCCAAGCAGCGTGTCAGCTTGCGCCAATCCATGAGCAAAGCGGCCGGCCTGCAGCGCTTGCTGTGCAGCTTTCAGTGTGTCGGTGCGCAAACTCATTCAGACGGCCCTAAAAGCAAACAGCGGGAGTGAACAGCACTTGCTCACTCCCGCCATCAAATCACTCAAAGTGATCGCTTAGTAGTTGAACGACACCCGCGCTCCGACCGTCAGCGGACGGTTGGTGATGATGCGTTCGCGATCATTGCCGAAGATACCGGAAATTTCGGCCCGTTCATCAGACAGGTTCTCGCCGAAAATCTCGAAGCCCCACTGTTCGGATTTCACCCCGACCGAGAGATCGAACAGAGTGTAGGCATCCAGCTCAATCTTGTTGATCTCGATAATATCGGTGAACTTCGAAGAGGAATAGGTCACTTGAGGCTGAATGTAGGCCTCAAGCGTATCCGAAAGATCCCATTCGTACCGCGCACGCAGGTTGCCCTGGAAGCCCGGCGCATATGCCAGCTCTTCCCCTTCGAGCACATCGTTCGTTGGAATCAGGACCTCGGTGATCTCGGTATCGAGGATCGAAAATGCGCCCGTCACCGTCAGACCCGGAACCGCATAGGGTGCGATCGTGAAGTCAGCTTCGATGCCGTAGATTTCGGCATTCGCAGCATTTGACGAGAAGAACAGGTTCGTGATCGACGGATCGAAGATCTGCGTTTGCAGGTTCGAAATATCAACGAAGAAGGCCGAACCGTTGAAGCGGAACTGACCATCGATCAGGTCCATCTTCCAACCGAGTTCGTAGTTCTTCACTTCATCGGTTTCGACTTCAAACGGAACAACAAACCCCGTTCCTGCCGATACTGCACCGCCAGGGCGGTTCAGCAGACCTGGACGAAAACCTTCCGAATAGGTCGCGTAGAACAGAAGATCAGGCGTTGGGGTTACCGTCAGCGTTCCCTTGAAGATGGTGCCGCTGGTGGAAGCCGTATCGGGCGCCCGGATAGCGTTGAACACCTGCTGCGCTTGTCCGGCAGAAAGGCCAGCGGCCTGAATGTCCGCAAGACTATCACCCAGATCGAATGTCTGACGCAGTGCCGCGTTACACGATCCGATGAAGGTGAATTGCCCGTCGCCATCATAGAGATCGCTGATGTCGGTGCCGAACGCGTTCTGGTCGGTTCCGCCAGAGTTGCAGAAAGACCCGTTGGCGCTGCCTTCGAAGTCGACTTCGACATCGTAGTAGCGTGCGCCGAAGGTGGCGGTCAGCAAGTCAGGCACTATGTCAAAGCTGGCTTCACCAAAGATACCAAACTGCTCATCCGTCCGGCGGATGTCGTTGCGGAAAATCGTGTCAGCGGGGAATGGTCCCGGATCGGAGATGAAGCCCGACATTTGCGGGAAGTTGGCCGGAAACGGTCCAAATGGTTGCGCGATTACGTTGCCCGGATAGGCGAAATCGACGCGCTCTTCGAGGCTAAGGTCCGAATAGAAACCACCGCCCTGAAAGCGGAAGCGCCAGTCTTCCGGTGTGCTGAAGCGCAGCTCTTGCGTGAACACTTCGGTTTTCGAGAACGAATTCACATACAGGTTTGGCGCCTGACACGTACCGCTTGGATCGGCAGCGCCGGGATAGCTTACTGAGCCATCGCAGATGTAATATGGCAGGTACTGACCTGCGAAAAGGTAGTCAGTGTAGTCAGCGCGCTGCTCGCTTTCGCGATCCGTGTATGCGCCGGTGTAAACCACATCGAGCATCGCGATGCGACCTTCGACGGTCCAGCTGGTGTTCGAGAACTCATCTTCGAGGCGGTCTTCTTCGAAACGCTCGATTTCAAGATCGTCGAGACCACCCAATTCTGGATCGGCGAAGAACACGCCGTCGCTTTCCAGCGTCTGGCGCTGGTGCGAAACGGTTACGGTCCAGTCAGGAGTGACTTCCCAAAGGGCCGAGATGCGGAAGCCAGCATATTGCGTGTCGTTGAAATCGTCCTGAGCAAGGCCCGCATTATCGGCATCAAGGAAGGTGACACCGCTCAAGTCAGCCGTCGACTGGAAACCGGCGCGGTTTGCATTCACTGGCACGCCGTTTTCACGGACAAACCCTTCCGGGCGAAAACGTGCGCTTTCCGTAAGGTTCCGCGTACCCTGGACGTTATCGATGTAACCGCCTTGGTCGTCGAGATAGACAACACCGCGCAGCGCGATGGAGTCGCTGACCGGTACGTTGACGGTCAGTTCGCCGTTGTAGCTGCTTTCGCCGCCTTTGGTGAATGCAACACCGGCAGAGGCGTTCACGCTGAAACCGCTAAGGTCTGGCTTGTTTGTGATCAGGCGCACAACACCAGCCTGCGAGCTTGCGCCGAACAGCGTACCCTGTGGGCCAGAGAGAACTTCGATCCGCTCAAGGTCAGCGGCGTACACGTCGAGGTTACGACCCGGCTGTGAAAGCGGCTGGTCGTTCAGATACAGTGCGACGTTTGGCGCGAGGCCCGCAACACCGGCCACAGTAATGTTCGGTGTGGTCGATGCGAGACCGCGAATGTAGATCGTGCTCTGGCCAGGGCCGTTGCCACCTGCTGTGACTGAGGGGATCTGCTCTAGGTAATCCTCAAACGTGTCGATGTTCAGTTCATCAAGTTGTTCAGCGCCGATAGCGGTAACTGAAACTGGCACGTCCTGCAGATCTTCGCTGCGGCGCTGCGCGGTAACAACGATGGATTGAACACCGCCGCGCTGCTCCTCAGCGCCCGTGTCTGCGCCCGTATCCTGCGCGACAGCAGGTGCTGCGACAGCAATAGCCAGCGCACTCGCCGAGGCGCCGCTTACAAATCTAATCATGTTGTTTGTCCCCTTAAGACAATTTGCGACCCGCAGCGCCGCAGATTTGGGGCCGCCTGATCAGTAAACTGAGCGCGTTATGAAAGAGGTCGCGCCTTGCTGAAGGCCGTAACAAGGCTCAGCACGCTCGGCCACAGTGCCACTGGAAGATTTGGGGAATGCGGACTTCAATGTTGCAAAATAACCACAACGACGCCTGAGGTGTGAATTCATTGATGATCAGATCGCGATACTCGTAATATCTGAAATTCTATTGTTACTTTGACTGTAGTTGGACGGAAATGATAGGCGCGGTCTTTCAAGATCAACCAAATAGTTATGATTTTACTCCTGTAGGCAACCCTTAAGTGATCATCACTATTCAGCGGCAGATACTTTCCCGTCCCAGTTCTCGCAGGCTTCGGCAGTGGTCGGCACACCATGACGCTTGCGAATGAGATCGAAAACGACCGCTTTGCAGATGGATACGCACATCGCCACCAACACGAATGAGAACGGCAAAGCCCCCAGGATCATCGTGATCCGGATAGCCTCAACTCCGCCAACAATCAGCATTGATCCAACAATGAAGGCAAGTGCCATGCCCCAAAACACGATGTGATATTGCCGCGATCCTTCGTCTTCACCAGCGCCGTTGATGGTGTTGATGATCAGGATGGCGCTGTCGGCCGAAGTCACCAGATACGTCATCAGCAATACAACAACGAGCGCCGATACGACCGTCATGAGTTCGGGACTGAGGAGGAACGACAGAGTCGCATAGAGCTGATCTGCCATGGAAGATGCAACAATAGCTCCGTCGGCAGTGCCATTCAGTTCCAATTCGATCGCGGTACCGCCTGCAAGCGCCATCCAGATGAAGCACATCAGCGAAGGCACCATTGCCACGCCGAAGATATATTCGCGGATCGTTCGCCCTCGGGATATGCGGGCGATAAACATGCCCACGAATGGGGCAAACGCAATCCACCACGCCCAGTAGGAAACGGACCATCCAAGCTGCCAATCCACCAGCGCATCCGCAGCTTCGGAGCCGTCGCGGCTGAACAAAGTCAGCGACAACTGAGGCAGATTGACGAAATAATCCCAGATACCAACACCGAGCAATTCAATGGCGTACAAGCCTGATCCCAGTGTTGCGAAAAGCGCCAGCAACGCAAAAGACAGCGTCATATTGATGTTGGACAGCCATTTGATGCCCCGTCCAACGCCCGAAAGCGCACTCAAGGTCGATGCCCCAACCAGTGCGATGAGAGCAATGACGATCGCCGTGTTGGACGCGGCCTGATCTCCGCCGGTTTCGCCAACCATCAACCATTCCGCACCTGTCAGACGAAACAATCCCGCTACAAATTGCTGGACGCCCAGCGACATGGTGTAGGCCACGCCGAGAATGGTTGCGACAACAGCAACGATATCGACAATGTGTCCTGTAATGCCCGACATGCTCTTGCCGAACAGCGGCGCGAGCGATGAGCGGATCGTGAGTGGCAGCCCGCGACGATGCGCCACGTAGCCTATGCACAGTCCCACCAGCGCATAAGTGCACCACGCGCCAAAGCCCCAGTGGAGGAACGTGTAGATGTAGGCCGGACGGACATTCTCGGCGCTCAAGGCTGCAACCTTGCCCGCGATCACATCGGGATTGTTCTGGAAATGGGCCAGCGGTTCTCCGGTGGAGAATGTCAGCATGCCAATGCCGATCCCCGCTCCGAAAAGCATCGCAAACCACGAAAAGCGCGAAAATTCAGGTATTTCGCCAGGCGCACCAATACGCAAGCTGCCAATCTGCGGAACCAGCGCCAGTATTAAGGAGACCACGACCAGTGCAGCAACGAGATAGACATACCATCCGCTGAACTGCGAAATGATCGTCGAGTTTGCAGCGGCAAGAGCTTGCTCGGCGCTTGCCCCGAACACTTCCTCCGCACTGGCCCCAAACAGGGTTTCGGACCCTGCAGAAAACAGCGCCCAGACGATGATCATCGAAACGATAATCTTGGACGGAATAGTCACTGCACGACTAAAGCCATCATAGAACCCGCGGTCATGCGTATCGATGGGCAAATCGACTATGGGCGGTTCGATCGGATAATCCGGCTCGAGACTGGGATTCGGATCGATATCGGCCATCGAAAGTGTGCGTACCCTGCTGCTGCGCGAAACCGCTGCGTCTATGCGCGCTTCCGATTGAAGCCTGACATACCAGCGAGTGCGTGAGATTAACCGCGAGCCTAGAGGCCTCAGCGATCAATGCAACCCTATGGGCATAACATAGGCGGCCTTTGGTTGGCCGCCCATCCTTGCAAACGATCAGAAACGGAAGAGAAGGTTCGCGCTTACGCCGAAGCCGGAAACGTCTTCTCCCACCAGAACCTGGCCCCGAAAGCCGCCGCTCAAAGCGTCATCATCGCCGCCAAGAGCAACACCAGCTGTCAGTTCGGCATAGTCATCAACTGGAAGATTGCCGAATGTGGCCGTTTGGCCTCCGCTGGAGAAGATCACGCTGTCTTCCCCTTCGAATTCATGAACATACCGCGCCCCGATATAGATCGCGCCTGGCGTATCGCCGCTGCTGAAGCCGGAGCCCAGCCGCGCTCCAATCTTGCCTAACAGGCTGTCACCTTCCTCGAATGCGAAAGAGCCTTGCGTAGTTGTCACGCCGTCAAGATCAGCGTTATTGTAGGCAAGAGATGCGCTTGGCTCGAAGAAGAAGCCCGTGCGGTCTCCCACCAACGCTCCAACTTCGCCCTGAACACCAAAGGCTGAACCATCCAGTTCAGACGAAACGCCACCGGTCGCGCTGGTCAACTGACCATTGATCGTGTCGTATTTAGCGAGAAGACTGGCGAAAAGCGGGCCAGTATCGAGCGCCACGTAAGCGCCAATTGTGAGCACATCGTAATCCACACGGTTAGGCGATCCTGCAAACCGCGCTTCACTGCTGATGTAACCGCCGGTGATACCATAACGAACCGTGTTGCTGCCGAAATCGACACCGGCCAATGCGCCGAACGCGTCCTGATCGTAACCCAGATTAAACTGGTTTGCGATGCCGTTCACGTTTGTGCTGACATCCCGTTCGCGATCCAAATTGCCGCCAAAACCGGTGATCCAAGCGCGGGCCGCGCTATCCTGACCGCCAGCGAGATTGCTTGAGCTGGAGCCTTCGCCATCGCGATCCGTCGCCATTTGAGCCGAAAACGCATCGGCCGATTGCTGCCAGACGCCGCGAGCCGTTTCAGCGAAGTTGCTGGCTTCGAACGCCGCCAACGAAGGAGCCGTGGCGAGGAAGAAGTCGTTGCTTGTCGCGTCGAAAGCCACATCAAATTCAATCAGTCCAATCGTCTGCCGCCCGCCCATCAGCGTGAATGCCGTTTCCGAACTTCCAGCACCTGCATCGACCACCAGAATGTCAGCGAACAAGGTGTTAGGTGTGCCGCCGACTACATTGATACCGAGCGTTGTTGCTCCGGTCGCCGCACCGCCAACGGTAAGTACGTCTGCGGCGCTTGCGGAGAAATCGACATCAAGACCGAGCATTGAGTTGCCCGATCCGGCGAAGTCTCCCGACACAGTCAGATTGTTGCCAATTGCACCATCAGCCAGAGACACCAGAGCGGTGTTTGCGAATATCTCAAGGCCATTGATCGCAACGCTGCCACCGCTCGCAACTATGAAATCACTGCTGTTCGTGAACAGATCTGAACCAAGGCCGAAATCGCTGTCACCTTCCGCTGAAAACAGGCCGTTATTGGTCAGCGTATCGTCGCCATCACCTAAAGTGACAAAGCCCAGCAATGTGCCATTGTTCGTGACACTCGAGCCCGCGCCAACAATGCGCAGCGCTTCGCCAGATGTCGCCATTACAATACCGTCATTGACTATGGTAGTGGTGCCGGTTCCATCATTTGTAGCCAGGATACCAACCAGCTCACCCATCGTTGTGCCCGTGGCGTTGATAGTGAGATCACTCGCCGTCATGCCGTTGCTTGCGTCGATTGCTGCCTCGGTCATGCCGCGCACATCACCCGCCGTAATGGTGGTTGATCCGGTGCCGTTGTTTTCAGTTGCAATACCGATTGCGCCGCCGACCACGGTTCCGGCGCTAGTATTGACGATCAGATCGGTGCCCGAATGCACTACATCCAGTGCTTCGCCAGTTACGCCTGTAACGTCGCCAGTGGTAATCGTGGTTGTACCCGCACCGGTGTTGTCCGCATCGACACCACCCGTGCCACCATCAATCAGCCCGACTGTCGTATCGATAGTCAGATCAAGGCCGCTTGTTTCGGCGATTATGCCAAAGCCTGTTGCCCCGGCCGTCGTACCGGTGGTCAGCATCACGGAGCCAGTGCCGGTGTGATCGAGAAGGATACCATCAAGGCCGCCCATAACCGTGCCCGCAGTGGTATCCACGTTCGTGTCAGAGCCCGCCGCTGCGACACCGATACCGGTGCCGGCCACTCCAGTGACATCCGCTGTGGTGATCAAAGTCGATCCGGACCCTGTGCTCTCAGCAATGATCCCGTCATCGGCACCAATTACCGTTCCGGCCGAGCTGTCGATCGTCAAATCGGATCCGCTGGTTTGCGCAAAGATCCCGATCCCCGCCGCGCTCATCACATCGGCTGTCGTGATCTCCGTTTCACCGCTTCCGGTGTTAGCTGCGAAGACTCCGCCGATCTGGCCCATGATGGTCCCTGCGGTGCTGTCGATTGACAGACCCGAACCCGCCGTGTTCGCCAGGATTGCGGCATTGGCCATGCCTATCGCATCAGCCGTTACAATCGACGTGTCGCCAGAGCCGGTATTCAAAGCATAGACACCATTGTCGTTGCCAGTGGCAGTGCCAGCGCTGGTGTCAATCGCTATGCTGCCCGCTCCATCTGAAAGCGCGGTGATGGCGTTGGTCGAACCTGTAACGTCCCCGATGGCGTCGGTTGTACCAATGGCAATCGCACCTCCAGTGCCTCCTGTCGCGTCAGCAAGAATGCCTGCCCCCGCTGTGCCAGTCACGCCGCCGGCAAGACCCACAGCGTCGATCGTGATTGCACCGCCGTCGCTGTCAGCCAGAATGCCATTGCCGCCAGTGCCAGTTACGGCTCCGATATCGTTGACTGTGATCGAACCGCCCGCCGAAACAAGATCCAGACCATCACCCGCCTGACCGGTCACACTGTCGAGGTTGTCAACCGTAATATCGGCTCCGCCAGTCACCACCTTTATGCCATCGGTCGCACCGGTTACGTCTCCCGATGAACCCTGCACCGTAACATGGGCGCTCATCTGAGTGCTGATCGCCCGGATCGCTTCCGCCGTCAGACCGGTCACGTCGTTAACCGTGATAGTCAGAGCGCCCGCACCATACTGCCGTGCATCGATGCCCTGTAACGCACCAGTTACCGTTCCGGCGCTGGTGTCGATCGCCAGTTCGTAACTATCCGCGCTGTTGGTCGCGAGAATTGCGTCGCCAGCATCAGCGGCAACGTCTGCTGTCGACAGGCTGAGCGAACCCGTGCCGAAGTTTGTAGCAACAATGCCGTTGTCGCCGCCAGAGACAGAACCGGCGCTGGTATCGATATCCAGATCGGTCGCGGTTGCCGCGTTGAAAGCTCCGATGGCATTGCCCGCGAGACCGGTCACATCGCCAGTAGCAATAGAGAGCGGCCCGCTGCCGAAATTAGCGACGTTGATCCCACGCATGCCGCCTTGAACCGCTCCAGCGGTGCTATCGATGTTTACACTCGTGGAGCCAGCCCCGGCGTTGAGATAGATGCCGTATTGCGCAGTGCCAGATACATCAGCGGTGGTCAGCGACACATCGCCAGTACCCATCTGCATTGCGGCAATGCCATTGCTTGCGCCAGTAACTGCGCCCGCCGAGGTGTCGATCGAGAGATCCGATCCCGAAGCCGAATTGAATGCAGAGATTCCAGCACCGGTCGTCCCGATAACGTTCGCTGATTTGACAGAAAGCACGCCCGAACCGTTGTTAAGAGCGACGATGCCCTCGGTTCCACCCGTCACAGTGCCGGCGGTCGTATCGACGCTTACATCCGTTCCGTCACCGCGCACATAGACACCGTCGTCAATCGTCGATGTGGCATCGGCTGTGATGATAGTTGTTGAGCCCGTGCCGTTGTTGATCACCTCAACTGCATCATACGGACCGCTAACGCTGCCAGCGCTGGTATCGACGGTCACATCGGTAGCCGTCGAGTAGGCCAACAGCAGCACCCCGTCGCCAATGGCACCTGCGACATCACCAGTGGTGATCGATGCTGCGCCAGACCCTGAGTGCAAAGCGAGGATACCCCGCCGGTCACCCGTTACAGATCCATCTGAGGTATCAATCGTAAGCGTAGTCCCGCGCGATATGGCGTAGATGCCATTTTCGGTCCCGCCAGAAACTGTGGCACTGCGGATCGTGGTCGAACCGGACGAGTTGTTGTTCGCAAAAATCCCGTTGTTTGCGCCGGTGACTGTCCCTGCGGTTGAATCGATAGTGAGGTCAGTCGCTCCATTGGTTGGCATGTTGGTGACCGCAATGCCGACACTGCCGCCGCCATCCACATCAGCTGTCGTAACGGATGCTGCGCCGCTACCTACGTTGATCACGATGACGCCGCCATTGGCGCCGCTAACGCTGCCTTCGCTAGTGTCGACAGAGACATCGCCCGCCATAGTGAAAGCCTGAACGCCCGGACCAACAGCGCCAATTACATCGCCCGTTGCAATTGCTGTGGTTCCTGTTCCTCCATTCGTGACATTCACGCCGGCAAACTGCCCCGTCACGGTTCCAGCAGTCGTGTCGACCAAGATGTCGGTACCCGATCCGCTCACAGCCACACCTGTTTGGGTTTGCCCAGTGACATCGGCGGTTACGACAGAGATCGCGCCACTGATATAGTCGCCGCTTACAATGATGCCGTTGTTTCCGCCTGTCACGCTGCCGGCACTGGTATCGATATCGATATCCGTGCCGAAACTCCGGACCTGGACACCTTCACCGGATACTCCTGTCACGTCCCCTGTGGTTACCCTGACAGCACCGGATCCGGCGTTGCGAGCATAGATGCCATCATCGCCGCCGCTTACGCTGCCAGCGCTGCTATCAATCGTGAGATCGGTGCCTGCTGCGCTGTTTTCTGCGCGGATCGCACGCGTGTTCGTGCTGGTAACATCAGCAGTCGTGATCGATAGAGCACCGGTCCCGTATTGTCGGGCGTCGATGCCATAACCCGGTGCGTTCACGCTGCCAGCGCTCGTATCGAAACTCAGATCGGTGCCATAGGCCGAGTTGCTGGCATAGACTGCGGTTCCATTGACACTGGTTACATCACTGGTGGTGATTGATGCATACCCGCTGCCGCGATGGCGTGCGTCAACGCCATTGGTGTCGCCGCTCACGCGGCCTGCACTGGAATCGATGACCAGATCGGTCGCGCTGGCAGTCGTCCCGCCATAAACGCCAATACTGCTTCCGCCAGTCACGTTGGCGGTTCTGATGCTTAGCGCGCCGGTACCATTGTGTAGCGCAAATATACCCAGACGGGCGCCTGCGATGCTTCCCGCAGTGCTATTGATGATCGTGTCTGTGCCGTAATTCTGCGCGAAAATGCCATCGAACGCGCTTGTGCTGATGTCACCGCTTATGACGGTAAGCGTGCCGG
>JBCBHD010000019.1:0-20469 GCA_038526115.1 Pseudomonadota bacterium
CCGATCCAGACCGACGAAGGCACCTGGATCGGGACTTGTTCGATAGTCGCGCCGCGCGGAGCCTCAACGTCCCACTTATCGTCCTTCGCGTCATCGTCCTGAGCAAGCGCGATGGACGGCATGACGAGCGCGGTACCAACGAACAGCGCCGCGATGTAACAACGTATCATTATCATTCCCCTCGTAGAAACAGGAGAATAACGACGCGAAAGGATATTGCTAGGCTAGATCGTCACCCCTGCGCAGGCAGGGGTCCAGATAACCTCGGTAGTTCAAACCAGAACCCTCATCTGGATTCCCGCCTGCGCGGGAATGACAAATTAGGAGTACATCCCCTTCTTCGGCCCCAGATACCCGAACAGATACGCCGCCACCTTGCGCATCTGGATCTCCTCGCTGCCTTCGGTGATGCGATACCGCCTGTGGTGGCGGTAGATGTGTTCGAACGGTGTATGCCGCGAATAACCGATGCCGCCATGGACCTGCATCGCCCGGTCGGCGGCTTCGCAGCACAGACGGTTCGCGTAGTAATTGCACATCGAGACCTTGTCCGAAATCGTCCGTTCGATCTCTTCGTGCGGCATATTGTCCATCTCCCACGCGGTTCTGAAGATGAGGAGCCGCAGCATCTCGGCCTGCGTCGCCAGTTCGACCAGCGGGAATTGGATCGCCTGATTGCGCGACAGTTCCTGTCCGAACGGCTTGCGCTCGCGGGCGTATTTCACGCTCTCGTCGATGCAGAACAGGGCCGCGCCGCATGAGCTCGCCGCCTGCCGGATGCGGTTCTGGTGGACGAAGCTCTGTGCGAGCGCGAGGCCGCGCCCTTCCACGCCGAGGATCGCGCTGTCAGGCACCCACACATCCTTGACCGAAAGGCGCGGGTGATCGGTCGGCATGTTGAAGGTCCACATCCACTCCTCGATCACCAGCCCTTCGGTCGGGTTGGGGACGAGGAAACAGGTGATTCCACTCGCGCTTCCCGCCTCGCCAGCGGTCCGCGCAAACATCGCGCAATGGGTCGCAACATGCATGCCGGTGATCCACATCTTCTCGCCATTGATCAGCCAGCCATCGACCCCGTCGCGGGTTTCGCGCACCGCCTGGGTTTCCATATGCGTGGCGTCGGAGCCGTGATCCGGTTCGGTCAAGCCAAAGGCGACGCGCCGCGTGCGTTCGAAGCCGCCAAGGATAAATTCCTGCTTCTGCTCCTCAGTCCCCCATTGGTCGAACATTGCGACGAAGGGGAAGTTGCCGACGATCGAGTGTTCGTTCTGGAGGTCGTTGTGCAAGCCGAGGCCTTTCCTCGCAAAGTGCTCGCGGATCACCGCCATCCAGAGGTTCGAGCCGTCCTTGCCGCCGTACTGCTTGGGGGCGGAGAAACGCCAATGCCCGGCGGCATCGGCGCGGCGCGTGGCTTCCTTGAGCAGTTCCTCCCACTCTTCACGCGGCAGGCCGCCACGATCCCAATCGGTTCGCGAATGCTCGCGGCGATGATCGAAGAAGCGGATATTGTCGTCCTGCTGCTCGAACGGCTTGATCTCGGCCTCGATAAAGGCATCGAGTTCATCGAGATAGGCCTGCAGGTCGGCGGGAATTGCGAAGTCCATTTACTTGTCCTCGTCAGTTCTCGTGAAACATATCAGAGCGTCCGCCCGGGTGGGCGCAACGCGCCCGCCGTGGGGCTGGCGGGCGCGGGCTCGCTGCCTTCGCAGCAAGCCAGAATCGAGGCCAAGCGAAGTCCATCAAGATCCTCTCGGAGAATCAGTACCTCGCCAATCGGTAACATCCCATTTTTCGATGGCCGCGGTCAGGCTTGGATACTTGGGTGAGTCAATGCTGACCTTTTTAAGCGCCTCGTGTCTGAAGAGTCGCAGAAACTCTGGGCTATTCGACAATGAGATACTCCCGCTCAGACAAGCACTGGACCATTTCCAGCTGGAATAGCCTTCCAGATCCTCAGCCTCATACTGTCGCGCGATAACACCCAGTGCGTTTCGCGCCACGGCAAGTTGAAAACGATCATGGCCTCGCACTTGATCTTTGATAGTTGAAAGCCACTCCGAAACGGCAGTTGCAATTTCCGTAAGGTTGGCCTCTCCAGCTTCCGAAAGTGACATTGGATCGAGGTGCAAATCCATCTTCTCGCCGCTCTCCGGAGCATCCTCTTCCAGCAGCATCAGCAGGTCGAGTTCCTGCTCGCTCGTCCGCCTTGAGATCACCACCCGCTCCAGCATGCGGTCCTGGCCGCTGCGCCAGTGCTCTGCCATCTTGAGGCAGCCGAGCGCCCACCACACGGTCCGGTGGATCAGCCAGTAGCGGAACCGCTCGCGGTCCACTTTGACGCCCGCCTCGGCCTCATAAGCGGCGAAGTAGTCCTCGAGGCTCCCTAGCCCCAGCGCAGGCCGATCGTATCGGGCGAACCGCCACACGGCCATGCACCCGAAGGCCAAGTCCTCGTGCCGGTCGCCGAAATGCGCAAGCTCCCAGTCGAGCACACCCGTAAGCTTGCCCGGCTCTGCCAGCAGATTGCCCATGCGATAATCGCCGTGGATCAGGACCGGATCGACGGGATCAGGACAATTGTCCTCCATCCACTTGAGCCCCAGCGCGATGATCGGACGATCCCCGCCCGCGTCCATAAACTGCTGCTTGAGATCGGCGATGGCCTGCCGGTAGTCCATCACAGGCACCGCATCCGGCACATCTCCCGGTTTGAGAGAATGGATGCGAGCGAGATCACGCGCCGATTGCTTCAGCAACGCATCAGCCTCGTCGAATTGCAGGATTTCCTTCGGGTTCGGCGTCCCCGGTAAAGCCCGCATGACAAAGCCCGACCCGATGCCGTCATCCGGCTCCAGCTCCACCATCACTTCTGGCGCGGTGACGCCAGCCGAATTGGCTGCGCGGATTACCGCCGCTTCGACGTCATGGCCGTAGGGCCGATCCTCCATGAATTCGAGCGAAGGCGCACGGCGCAACACAAAACCGCCACCTCCGCTCCAGAAATGCCAGCTCTCCATCGTCGCACCGCCGGTCAAGCGCTCCAAACCACGCGGAGGCTCCAACGCCGCACGCTTGCACGCCCGCGCCAGTCCTTCGATCAAGTCTGCTGCTGTGCTGCTCACGTTTCCAGTTTCCACGTCTCTCCATCGCGCACAACCCGCCCGCCGGTTGGTCGCGCAAAATGGCTACCGAGCATCAAGGCGCCTGTGTTCTCGAGATCCTCAAGCATGGCCTTGCGCGTCGCGGTCGATTCATCACGGTCATAGTCGGCCACCGTCGCCCAATCAGAGCGTGCGATCTGGCAAGGATGATGGAACGCATCTCCCGTGATCAGGGCTTTCTCACCGGCCGAACTCACTTCAACGCTGACATGGCCCGGCGTGTGCCCTGGTGTCGATACCAATCGCAGCCCTGGCATAGGCTCGCAGGGTGGATCGACCAGTTCGGCCAGACCCGCTGCGAAAACGGGCTCCACCGATTGTTCGTGCACCAACCGCTGGGTTGCCTGGAAGCCTGCCCTGAATTGCTCGAACGGCTTTGACAATGTCGCTGGATCCACCGGTTCTCTAGCCGCTTCGGCTTGCCAATACTCATACTCAGTGCGCGAAAACAGATAGCGCGCCTTGGGGAAGGTCGGATGCCAAACGCCGTTCGACAGATACGTGTTGATGCCAACATGGTCGAGGTGAAGATGCGTGCAGAGCACCATGTCGACCCGCTGCGCATCGAACCCGACATTACGCAATTTGCCGATCAAGCCAAACACCTGCTTGTTCCACGCTGGATCGGTTGGCAGGTCCTTGTGATCGCCGACGCATGTGTCGACCAGGGCGACCTTTCCGCCAAGCTCGACGACAAAGCACTGGACCAAACCCAACATCTTACCGGTTTCATCAACGAAATCCGGGTGCAGCCAGGGAATTTCAGCCAGCGTCTCCGGCCTGGCCCTCGAAATCAACCCATCCATCGACAGTGACTGTTCGACAATCGCGGTAATCCGCGCCTCGCCGATTTTCCAGCTTGCAGCGGCTTCGGACACTGACCTCTTCCCCTTCCCGGCTTTCGCTGCGATGAGTGGCCCGAAACGCTGCCGAAGAGCAAGCCGACAAATGCCAGTATCGAAACGGAATACGCCATGAAGAAACGCCATATCGCTCTCGCCGTTCTCGCGCTGGTCGGGATCGGAGCAGGGACTGCTGCCTATGTCGCGGCGCCGACCATTCACGAAGGCAATCCCGGAGAGACCCCGGAACTGGGCCGGTATGGCGAGTATCAGGTCGGCACGCAGGAAATGCTGATTGGCATTCCTGACCGCGTCAACTTCTCGAAAACCGGAATGGCCACCGGGCAACTCTCTGAGGAAGAGGAAATGCCCGCGTTGCTAGTGCGTATGTACTATCCCGCCGAAGTGGCTGGAGGTGCTGAACCGATCACCTACACACATACAATGGCCCCACCCGCGATGGAGCCGGTCACTCTGGAATTCCAGGGCAGGGCCTATGCCGATGCACCGGCTCTTTCCGAAGGCCAGTTCCCGCTTGTCATCATGAGCCACGGCTTCAACGGCTGGAGCACGCAATTCAGCAACCTTGCCGAACACATCGCATCGCGTGGTTATGTGGTCGCATCGATCGATCA
The DNA here is from genome assembly GCA_038526115.1 of Pseudomonadota bacterium. Lineage (GTDB taxonomy): Bacteria > Pseudomonadota > Alphaproteobacteria > Sphingomonadales > Sphingomonadaceae > Erythrobacter. Next base: position 4,642 of record JBCBHD010000019.1, read on the forward strand.
TGCCGACATGAAGTTGGAGGGCGTGAGCGACTTCATCCATTCTTTCAGTCTGGTGCTCGCCAACCGCACTATCGATCAGCGCGCTGTGCTCGAAACGCTGATTGGCAACGTTCCTTCAGCTTCGGAGGGTTTCTACACACTGATCGATCCGGAGCAGATCGCCATCATTGGCTATTCGATGGGTGGCTATGGTGCGCTTGCAACTGCGGGCGGCGACTATGACTACGAAAGCGACACATTTGATACCGTGCCTGACGCAGCGCTGGACGTTACACGTGCCGTGGTCGGTAAGGGTGCCGGGATTGATGCGGTCGTCGCCTTCGCGCCATGGGGAGGACAGCCCGACAATCGTGTCTGGAGCAGCGATACTCTGAGCAAGGTTACCGCGCCGGTTCTGATTGTGTCGGGCGGTCAGGACGATGTTTCCAACCACTCAGAAGGTGTCAGTTGGGTGTTCGACCAGCTCACCGGCACCAACCGTCACATGCTGGTGTTCCGAGAGGCGCGTCACAACATTGTTGGCAACGCTTTCGACCTGCCCGAAGACGCGCCTTTCCGGGCGATTGAATTCGTTAGCGAGCCGGTGTGGAGGCAAGACCGGGTCAACGGGATCAACCAGCATTTTGTCGCCGCCTTCCTCGATCTGCATCTGAAGGGCGAGTCCGACAAAGCGAGCTACCTCGATGTCCCAACTGTCAACGCCAATGAAAGCACTTGGCAAACGAGCTTTGGTGAGCAGCTGAACGGCAAATATGCGGGCGACGGTGAGCCTGAACATTGGCGCGGCTTCCAGCGTCGCTGGGCGGCGGGTCTGGAGCTGGTTTCGAAACCCGTCGGACAGTAACTTACGCAAACAAAAAACGGCCGCCCGGATCGCCCCGGACGGCCGTCCTTCAAATTCGCATTTCTTACTTGAGCCGCTTGCGCATCCGTTTGGCCCGGCTTTTCGGGCTCGGATGGGTTTTGGTCCAAGGCAAGCCATCGCTCGGCCCGCTCATGCCATCAAGCTTCTCAAGCGCCGTGGCACAGGCTTCTGCATTGTAGCCTTTCTGCTGCATGAAATCGAAAGCGTAATCATCCGCCTGCCGCTCATGCTTTTGCGAGTGCTGCGCACTGACGACATCCCCAAAGAAGCGGCCCAGCTCCGAATTGGAAATCCGGGCGACTTTGTTGCTGGCATTGCCTGCCACACTAAGAGCTGCATCACGCTGAAGCGCACCCTGCATCCTCTTTTTGGTATGCTCGCGTTTCACATGTCCGATTTCATGACCGATGACATATCGAATTTCATCGTCGTTGAATTCGTCCATCAGACCAGCAAACACGCGGATTGTGCCGTTTGCCATGGCAAACGCATTCACATCGCGAACCAGATAGGCTTTGATGTCGAGATCGAGCCCGTCATGGGTTTCGAGACCTTGCGAAAGCGCAGCGAGCCGCTGTCCGTAGGGATCATCCGGACCGGCCACCGGGTTCTCGCTATCCATATCCTCCGACATCTGGTCGAAGAAGACTTTCATCTCAGAATCCGAATAGGATGCGGCCTTCGCGACCTTTTTGGCCGAGCCGAGAATATCGCCGAAACTCTGCGCGCTTGCTGGAGCAGCTACGCTGACTCCGCCAAGTAGCGCCGCCATCGCGACGAATTCACGGCGCGATGTGGTGCCGTCATGATTATCCATACTGTCCTCCCTGCGACTGGAAACGCCGGCAATTATGCCGGGACATTGTCCTTCTTAACAGTGATGACTTGCGGATAAGTGAATTCTTTCAAGCCTTCTTTGCCATATTCAGCGCCAAAGCCCGATTGCTTGTGACCACCGAAAGGCGCGAATGGCGACAGGTGCAGGAATTCGTTGACCCAGACCGTGCCGGTTTCAAGCTGTTCTGCAATCTCAACCCCTTTGTCCGGATCAGCCGTCCAGACCGCACCAGCAAGACCGTATTCAGAGTTGTTGGCACGCGCGATAACTTCCTCTTCGGAAGAGAACTTCATCAGCGGCATAACCGGGCCGAACTGCTCTTCGGCAACAATGCGTGCATCTTCGGGTGGGTTGTCCAGAATGGTCAGCGGCACGAAGTAGCCCGTGCCTGACGGGTCTTTGTCGCCGCCGAGCAAGAACTTGTAACCGTTGTCCTTGGCATCTTCGATCAGTTCGAGAACGCGATCATACTGTTTTTTGTTCTGGATCGGGCCGACGCCGGTGCCTTGCTCCGAACCATCGCCGACTTTCACCTGAGACGCGTAATCGGCAATCGCCTGGCTCAGCTCGTCATAGATATCCTCATGGATGTAAACGCGCTTGGCGGCGATACAGATTTGACCGGCATTGCCGAAGCTTGACCAGAACAGTTGCTCGGCAACCTTTTTGGGATCGGCGTCAGGCATAACGATCGAAGCGTCATTACCGCCGAGCTCGAGCGTGATCCGCTTGAGGTCGCCCGCAGCGCCTTCCATGATTTTTTTGCCGGTCGCGGTAGAGCCCGTGAAGGTGATCTTGTCGATATCGGGATGCGCGGTGATCATCGGGCCGAGATCGTCGTCTCCGGTAATGATATTCACCACACCAGCCGGAACTTTGTCTGCAATCAGCTCCGCGATCCGCAGTGTTGTCAGCGGAGTGAAAGGCGAAGTTTTGAGCACAATGGTGCAGCCCGAAAGCATGGCAGGCACGATCTTCTGGATCGCCATCATCACCGGGAAGTTCCACGGCACGATGCCACCGACAACGCCCACCGGTACGCGGCGTGTGCGGCTCAATCGTGTTTCGCTATCCTCGTTGATCTCGTCTTCGAGTTCGAGCGTCGATTGCGCGGCCGAAATTGCGGCGGCGCCGTAGATTTCCTGCTGTGCCTGCTGGTGCGGCTTGCCCTGCTCGCTGGTCAGCAAGCGAAACAATTCATCACCATTCTCTTTGATAGTGCCGGAAATCGCCATGATCGCGGCGCGGCGCTCTTCAATCGGCGTGTTCTTCCAGGTCTTGAACGCAGCACGGGCAGCAGCCACGGCCTTGTCCAACTCATCAGCCCCGCATTTCGGCACCTGCCCAATCACTTCTTCGGTGGCAGGGTTGACGACATCCAGCCATTCGCCGGTGTTGATCATCTCTCCGTTGATCAGGTTCTTGTACTGGGTGACCATGGTAGTTCCTCTCTCGAATCTCTGCGGGGATTTCTCTCACCCGCGAAGGTGGACCTTCGTGCGCAAAAATCAATCGCCAATAGACTAGCCTTGGCGGCAACGCGTCGCGCCTATCAGTTGCACCAAGTCCGTTGCCTTTGGCAACCGAAACCCTATGCAAGGCCGCAAGAGGAGAACCTGCATGAGTGACACATCCGCCGATTTCGTCGTCTATGGCAGCCCGGTATCGCCTTTCGTGCGCAAAGTGGCAGCAACCTGCATCGAAAAGAACGTCGCGTTCGATATCGAAGCGGTCAACGTGTTCGACCCGCCCGAGTGGTTTCTGGCGATCTCACCGATGAAGCGCATTCCTGTCCTGCGCGACCGCTCGATCGCAGAAGAAGGCGTCGAAGGCACAGTGGCGGATTCCAGTGCGATCTGCGCGCTCATCGAAAAGAAGCACCCGGACCCAGCCCTCTATCCTGCCGATCCGTATCTGCATGGCAAAGCGCTGTTTATCGAAGAGTATGCGGACACAGCGCTTGCACCGGCTGGCGGGCTGGGCATATTTCGACCGATCTTCTTTGCGATCACTCAGGGCAAAGAGCCTGACCTCGACACTGCGCGCGAGGCGTGGGCGACGAAGATGCCTCCAGTGTTCGACTATCTCGAAGCCACTCTTGGCGATGCAGAATTCATGGCTGGTGAGGCTTTGTCGATTGCCGATATTTCCATCGTTTGCTGCTTCATGCAGGTTTCGCTCGTCGCCGAAACTCCGCTGGACCAATGGCCCAATCTTGCCGCCTACCTCGAACGGATGCGGGAGCGGCCTTCTATTGCAGGTCCATTTGCGAAAGCTGAGGGCTTTATCCGCAAGGCCTTGCCGGAGCGCTTTAACCTGACTTAAGGCGATACCCCTCCACACAACAGCGCGAACGCGTGAAGGGGAACGCACTTTTATGGCCAGCGAATGGTGCATCGGGATTATCGGCGGATCGGGTCTCTATGATATTGAGGGGCTCGAAGACGAACAGTGGATCGCGATCGATTCCCCCTGGGGATCGCCATCGGATGAAGTGCTGTGTGGACAGATCGGCGATGTGAAAGTCCGGTTCCTGCCTCGGCACGGTCGGGGGCATCCTGTCTCGCCAACCGAGCTTAATTCACGCGCCAACATCGATGCTCTCAAACGCGCCGGTTGCACCGATATTCTCGCGATCTCCGCTGTGGGCAGCCTGCGCGAGGAAATCGAGCCGGGCCGCTTCGCTGTGGTCGAGCAGTTCATCGACAACACAAAAGGTCGCAAGAGCACGTATTTCGGCAGCGGCTTCGTCACTCATGTGTCGATGGCCGATCCGGTCTGCCCGCGCTTGTCGGAAATGGCGGCCAAGGCAATCTCCAAAGCCAAAGGCAAGGTCGCAACCGGGGCGACCTATCTCGCAATGGAAGGCCCACAGTTTTCGACCCGCGCCGAAAGCCGGATGTACCGCGCCTGGGGAGCAGACATAATCGGCATGACAGCCATGCCCGAAGCCAAGCTCGCACGCGAGGCCGAGCTGCCCTATGCGCTAATCGGCATGGTCACCGATTACGATTGCTGGCGAGATGGCGAGGCTGTCGATGTCGCGCAAGTGATCGAGCAGATGGAAAGCAACGGCGAGCTGGCACGCCAGACGGTGACAAACTTCATCGCGGCCCTGCCCAAGAAGCGCAAAGAATCGCCCATTGATACGGCTCTGGATGATGCAGTCATCACCGCACCTGACGAGCACGACCCGGATATGCTTGTGAAGCTGGATGCAGTGGCGGGTCGGATTTTGGGGTAGGGATGGTAGAAGTAGGCTAACGTCACCGCATGGGCTTCGACAGGCTCAGGCTGAGCGGAAGTTCCGAGAAAACTCTCACCGCTCCTTCCACCGCCCCTTCACCGGCTCGAACTTATCGACCCGGATCGACTGCCACACACCGCCCACCAGGTAAGGATCGTCATTCACCGTTGCACGGGCGGCATCTTCGTCTTCGGCTTCGATGATCAGCAGCGAGCCGACAAATTCGCCTTTTGCATTGGTGAGAGGGCCGGCGGTGAGATAGTTCTCGTCATGCTCGGCCATCCATTCGCGTTGCGCCTCAAGATGCACTTCGCGCAGCTTGTCATTGTTCTCGCCATCGCGGCAATAGAAGCAGAATAATGGCATTCGAGAGGCTCCGGAAAGTGCACAGGCCCGTAGCGTTATCAGAGCCATTCAGTGGATCAAGAGCATGCCTCTTGCGCATGCGAGCGAGCGGGTCCAGATCAGCGCATTCTGGATGCTAGAGCAGGATTCGCATTGCCCGTGACTTCGCCCGATCTGCCCCCGGCCACGACCAACCGGCTTGACCGTTCCGAACTGCGCCGCGCGTTTCGCGCTGACGAAGAGGCCTGCATTGCAGAGCGGCTTGAACAGGCGCGGCCTGCAGCAAGAGTGCACGAGAACGCCGCCGCTCTTGCAATCGACCTTATCGAAGGCGCGCGATCGCAAAAGGCGAGCGGGATCGACGCATTCCTGCAGCAATTCGGGCTCGATACGGAGGAAGGCATCGCGCTGATGTGCCTTGCCGAAGCCCTGCTGCGGGTGCCGGATCACGAAACCGCCGATGCGCTGATCAAGGACAAGATCGGCAGCATCGAATGGGGCGAACATCTGGGCGAAAGCTCATCGACATTTGTGAACGCTGCGACCTTTTCCCTGATGCTCACCGGCGAAGTTCTGGAGCAGCCGGACGCGCATCAGCGGGGAATGGGATCAACCCTTAAGCGTGCGATGAACCGGATGGGCGAGCCTGTAATCCGCACAGCCACTCTTCAGGCCATGAAGATCCTTGGCGGACAATTCGTATTCGGTCGCACCATCGAAGAAGCCCTTAAACGCGCTGCACCGGAGCGAGCCAAAGGCCTGACCCATTCGTTCGACATGCTCGGCGAAGCGGCCATGACCTATCCCGATGCGGCAAAGTATCGCGAGGCGTATAGCCGCGCCCTTGATCGATTGGCGAAAGAGGCGACAGGCGGCGTCGGCCCTTCGCCCGGTATCTCAGTCAAGCTCTCGGCACTGAATCCTAAGTATGATTTCTTCCACGCGGAAAAGGCGCATGCCGAGATCGTACCGATTGTGAAGGAGCTCGCGCTCAAAGCGCGCGATGCCAACATCCATTTTACCATTGATGCAGAAGAGGCCGAAAGGCTCGAACTGTCGCTCGATATCATCGAAACTCTCGTCGCGGATGATGCGCTGTTTACTCGCGACGATGGCTCACGCTGGGAAGGCTTCGGGCTGGCGCTGCAAGCCTATCAGAAGCGCGGTGCGCCGCTGTGCGATTGGGCGGCGAAACTCGCCCGGCGTCATGGCCGCAAGCTGTTCGTACGGTTGGTGAAAGGTGCCTATTGGGACAGCGAGATCAAGATCAGCCAGGTTGGCGGGTACAGCGATTATCCGGTGTTCACGCGCAAGCTTGCAACCGACGTTTCCTATCTCGCCTGCGCCGCGCGATTGTTCGAACATGATGATGTGATCAAGCCCGCTTTCGCCACGCACAACGCCTACACCATTGCAGCGGTGAAGCAGATGGCGGGTGACCGCACATACGAGTTCCAGCGCCTCCATGGCATGGGAGAAGAAGTCTACGAGGCCCTGCACAAACTGGAAGGCAACGCGCCGACCCCGGTGCGGATTTACGCGCCTGTTGGCGGCCATAAGGAACTGCTGGCGTATCTGGTGCGCCGATTGCTTGAGAACGGCGCGAACACCAGCTTCGTCAATCGCATGGGCGATGCAGACATTCCCGCTGAAGAGCTGGTGGGCGAACCAGTTGCCGAGCTTTCAGCGCTATCTCCACGGCGCAATCCTGCGATACCATTGCCTGCTGACATATTCACGGATCGCCAGAACAGCGCCGGGATTGATCTGGCGGACCCGCTTGTTCTGGGCCCGCTGCAAGCACAACTGCGCGAGTTGGAAAGCCGCAGCTGGACGGCTGAGCCGACATTTCCCAGTGCGGACGCCGGCGAAATCGCGCCAATAACCTCCCCGCAAAATTCGGCAATCGAAGTCGGCACTCGTCGCGATACAACGCCTGCTGAAGTCAGCGCTGCGATCGACCGTGCGCTGGCGATCCAACCGGGCTGGGATGCGCTTGGCGGAGACAAACGTGGGCTGCTGATCGAGGAAACCGCCAACCTGTTCGAAGCGCACAGCGCGGAATTCCTGAGCCTGTGCCAGCGCGAAGCGGGCAAGACACTGCTCGATGGCGTGCTCGAACTGCGCGAAGCGGTGGATTTCCTGCGTTACTATGCGACCGAAGCAAGGCGGCAGTTTGCCGAGCCGATGATCCTGCCTGGACCAACCGGTGAAGAGAATACTCTGAGCCTGCATGGTCGCGGCGTGTTCGCAACGATCGCCCCATGGAATTTCCCACTGGCGATTTTCATCGGGATGGCCGCCGCCGGATTGGCAGCAGGCAACACCGTGATCGCCAAGCCTGCTGAGCAAACACCGCTGATTGCCGCGCTCGCCGTGAAGCTCTGCCATGAAGCAGGGATCCCGCCTGAGGCCCTGCAAATCTTGCCGGGCGCAGGAGAAGTCGGGCAGGCGATAACATCCGACCCGCGTATCGCCGGAGTGGCGTTCACCGGATCAACAGAGACAGCAAGGCTCATCAACCAGTCTCTCGCCGCTCGCGAAGGCCCGATCGCAACCCTGATCGCCGAGACCGGCGGGCAGAACGCCATGATCGTCGATTCCTCCGCTCTGCCAGAACAGGTGGTGCGCGATGTTATCGCCAGTTCTTTCCAGAGCGCGGGCCAACGTTGTTCGGCCTTGCGCGTGCTGTATCTGCAAGATGATGTGGCAGACGATATGCTGGAGATGATCCGGGGAGGCTTCGAGGCACTCAGCGTCGGTGATCCAGCCCTGCTATCCACTGATGTCGGCCCGGTCATTGACGATGACGCCGCAGCCGCTCTGGAGCGGCATGTCGCACGCCGCGAAAAGAGCGGCAGACCGGTGACGCGCATCGCGCTGGGCCATGACACGGCGGATGGGCATTTCGTTGCCCCGACAATCATTGAACTCGACTCGATCCTGGATCTGAACCGCGAGAACTTTGGCCCTGTCCTGCATGTGGTGCGCTTTGACGGAGACAATCTTGGTGCCGTGATCGATGATATCAACGCGACCGGCTTTGGCCTGACGCTCGGCCTGCACAGCCGGATCGAAGCAACCCGTCAGTTTGTTCAGGCTCGCGCGCGGGTCGGAAACTTCTACGTCAATCGCAATCAGATTGGCGCTGTCGTGGAAAGCCAGCCCTTCGGCGGTGAAGGGCTTTCAGGCACCGGCCCCAAAGCCGGCGGGCCGCATTATCTTGCGCGCTTCGCCACTGAACGCGTCACCTGCGTCGACACGACGGCCGCGGGAGGTAATGCTAGTTTACTTGCAAGCTGAAACATTTGCACGATAAGCACTGCGTCATGAATCGTCTCGTTCTTCACATTCTGGCTCTGCTCGCGCTTGTCTGGAGCGGGCCTGCGCTCGCTGACGTGCAGATCCACTTCCATTCGTTCAACGGATCGGTTTTGTTCGGACGCTATCCGCACACCTTCATCGTCCTCGACGGCGAGCTCGAATCCACCGGTAAAGCGATCAACGAAAACTATGGCTTCACGGCAAAGAAGGTCTCACCCGCGATCCTAAACGGTCCGGTTTTTCACGATATCAGTGTCGAAAAGCCCAAATACCTGAAGAAAACCAATCGTCATTTTTCGCTCACAATCACGGATGCACAATACCATCGCATAGTCAGGGAAGTGAGCGCCTGGCGGAATGCTCCGGGCAAACATTACGACTTGGACAATCGCAACTGCATCCACTTCGTCGGCAAAATGGCGCAGATCCTTGGCCTGAAGGTTGAATACCCCAAAAAGATGCTGCGGCGGCCCAAAAAATGGCTGAACCATATCGCGGCGATGAACCCAAAACTGGGCGCGCCTCGGATCAAATAAGCCCTGACTTCGTCAGCGGAAACTGAAAGAAGAGTCGGCGAAACTCCCCCAGAATAATCCGCAGCCCTGCTTGCCCTGCACCATCACTTCAGGAATCACTCTACCATGGCGATTCTTTCCGACAAGTGGATCCGCGAGCAGGCGCAATCGAATGGCATGATCGAGCCGTTTGAAGAGGCGCAGCGCCGCGATGGGTGTATTTCCTACGGGCTTAGCTCCTACGGTTATGACGCACGCGTGGCACCTGAGTTCAAGATTTTCACCAATGTCGATTCCTCGACGGTCGATCCGAAGCAATTCGATCCGAAGAACTTCGTTGACCGGGAAACGGATGTCTGCATCATCCCGCCCAACTCCTTTGCGCTCGCTCGCACGGTCGAATATTTCCGCGTGCCAGAGGACGTGCTGGTCATCTGCCTTGGCAAGAGCACCTATGCACGCTGCGGGATCATCGTGAACGTGACCCCGCTGGAGCCAGGCTGGGAAGGCCATGTGACGCTGGAATTTTCCAACACCACGCCTCTTCCGGCGAAGATCTACGCCAATGAAGGCGCGTGCCAGTTCCTGTTCCTCAAAGGCAATGAGCGCTGCGAGACCAGCTACAAGGACAGAGCGGGCAAATATATGGGCCAAAAGGGCGTTACGCTGCCCAGGCTTTAGACTTACTCAATCGAGTATGGCTTTCGCGCATTGCAGAGACTTCCGATGCGCCGTAGGACCACAAGAATGATACACTGTCTCACAGCCTTTCTAGGCCCTCATGATACAAAAGCATTATCCACGAGAGACCGAATGAACCAAACAAAGCTGTTTTCGCTTGGCCTGCTGATCGGCGTATCAGCCATCGCCGCACCTGCCGTTGCCAAGGAAGGGATGTACACGCCCGATCAGTTGCAGGAGATCAGCGAACAGCTTGAAAAAGCGGGCCTAGAACTCGATCCTGCCCAGCTTGACGACCTTACCGGATTCCCGATGGGCGCGGTCGTTTCGCTCGGCGGATGCTCGGCCAGCTTCGTCTCGCCTGAGGGTCTGGTGGTGACCAACCATCATTGCGCGCGCGGATCGGTTCAGTACAATTCAACGGCGGAAAACAACTATCTCGTTGACGGATTCCTCGCAGAGTCAAAAGCCGATGAGCTTCCCGCCGCACCCGGCTCACGGGTCTATGTTACGACTGAACTCACCGACGTGAGTGATCGTGTCCGCGAGGAGACTGACGATCTCGAGCCGCTCGCACGCTACGAACTGATCCAGCAGCGTCGCAAAGACTTGACCGCCGAATGCGAAAGCGAAGCGGGCTATCGCTGCCTTGTCGCGAGCTTTTATGGCGGGGCGCAGTACAAGCTGATCAAGCGCCTCGAAGTGCGCGATGTCCGCATCGTCTATGCGCCGGCGGATTCGATCGGCAAATATGGCGGCGATATAGACAACTGGCAGTGGCCGCGCCACACTGGGGACTTCGCCTTCTACCGCGCCTATGTCGCGCCCGATGGATCGGCGGCTGACTACAGCGAAGACAATGTCCCGTATCAGCCCGAACACCATCTGAAAGTAAGCGCCGCCGGTCTCGACGATGGCGATTTCGTGATGGTTGCCGGATATCCCGGATCGACCAGCCGTTACACGCTGCTCGCCGAAGTCGAGAACACATTCAACTGGACGTATCCGACCTTTCAGGGGCTGCTGACCAGTTGGATCGCGACCATCGAAGGGGCTGCTCCGGAAGGGTCCGACGCCCGCGTGAAATACGAAAGCCGTCTTGCCGGTCTCAACAACTACGAAAAGAATCTGCGCGGCCAGATTGAAGGCGCCCGGCGCGTTGGCCTCGTTGATCGACGGCGCCAGCGCGAAGCAGCCTTGGCAGAATGGATCGCAGCCGACCCGTCACGCAAAGACTATGGCGTAGCCATTGCTGCACTTGCCCGGCTTTCAGAGGAAAGCGCTCAAGCTTCACGCACCAATTTCTGGTACAACAATGCAACACGGCCAGCGCTCCTGTCAGCGGCTCAAAGACTCTATCGCCTGTCGAAAGAGCGTGAATTGCCCAATGCAGAGCGCGAGCCTGGCTATCAGGACCGCGACATGACGTTCTTCCGCCAGGGTCTGCAGGCACTTGACCGCCGATACGACCCCGTGGTCGACAAAGCCGAATGGAGTTTGTTCCTTTCAGGATATCTGGATCAGCCCGCGACGGAACGCGTTGACGTGTTTGACGACGCGTTGGGTCTGACCTCAGCCACCACAACTGCCGATATTCCGGCACTGCTTGACCGTTTCTATACCGGGACAACCCTTGGCAATTCAGAAACCCGCCTTGCCCTGATGGATGCGGAAGCTGCCAGCTTTGAAACCAGCGATGACCCGTTCATTCAACTGGCTGTTGCGCTATATGACTATGAACGCAGTCTGGAAGAGCAGTCGGAAACACGCGCTGGTCGCTCGCTCGCACTGCGCCCGGCCTATATGGAAGCGATCACCGATTGGCAGCGCGATCAGGGCCTGCTGGCCTATCCCGATGCCAACAGCACACTGAGGATCACTTTTGGCAATGTCATGGGTGGCTCACCGTTTGATGGGATGGCCTATCTTCCCTTCACAACACTCGAAGGCATCACGCAGAAAGACACTGGCGAAGACCCGTTCAACGCTCCAGAACGCCAGTTGGAGCTGATACGCGCCGGCGAATTTGGCCCCTATGCTATGGACTCGATTTCTTCCGTGCCGGTCAATTTCCTCTCCGATCTCGACGTAACCGGGGGCAACAGTGGCTCGGCAACTCTTAACGCCAAAGGAGAGTTGGTCGGCCTGCTTTTCGACGGCACATTCGAAAGCGTGAACTCCGACTGGGACTTCGACCCGCGCACCACTCGCAGCGTCCACGTAGACTCGCGTTACATGCTTTGGGTTATGGACAAAGTCGACGGTGCAGATGGGCTGATCGAAGAAATGGATGTGGTGCGATAAAGGTTGAGGATCGAGAGGAGGCGCGCGGTTGGTTCGGCGGAAAAGCCTGGCAACAACCTATCCTCCCCATTCCCGTTTTCCTACTTTGCCGTCCGCCTGCATAATTGCCGAGTGACTGTTTCCGCCCCCAGAATTACGCGATTTCGCGCTCTTTCGCGTTCGGAGGGCGACGGGTTGCGCCCGCAGAGTTTCCGCCCTCTGGACCGTGTAACATGCGGTCCATGTCTCCTGTTTTGGCGTCACAAACGCCTTTGACACTGGCGGTCATGGCGCGCATTGCGACGGCAAAGGAGAACTCCAATGGCAGACACTGAATTCGATATCATCGTCTATGGCGCGACCGGCTACACCGGTCGCCTCGTCGCTGAGTATCTGAGCAATCACTACGGCTCATCCGACAACGCACCACAATGGGCGATGGCCGGTCGCTCTCAGGACAAGCTGGAAGCGGTGCGGGATGAGATTGGTGCGCCCACGGATACCCCGCTGGTGGTGGCCGATGCCGATGATATGGCCAGCCTTGAGGCAATGTGTGCTCGGACCAAAGTGGTGCTTACGACAGTCGGCCCATACCAGCTGTATGGCGACAACCTCGTGGCCGCCTGCGTGAAGACTGGCACTGACTACGCCGATCTGTGCGGCGAGCCAGCCTGGATGGCAGAGAAGATCGCAGAGCATCAGGACGAAGCGGCAAAAACGGGCGCGCGCATCTGCTTCTCCAGCGGGTTCGATTCGATTCCCTTCGATCTCGGCGTGCTGATGACTCAAAAGGTCGCAAAGGAACGCCACGGCAAGCCAGCGCCTCGCATTCGTGGCCGCGTCCGTGCAATGGCGGGAACCTTCTCAGGCGGAACCGCAGCAAGCCTTGGCGCAACGATGAAAGCGGCTGCCAAGAACCCGAAGATCATCAATGTGCTGCGCGATCCATTTGCGCTGGCGCCAGGCTTTGACGGGCCGAGCCAGCCGACCGGCATGGTGCCGATGTACGAGAAAGATCTCGATAAATGGGCCGCCCCGTTCGTGATGGCCCCGATCAACACCAAGAACGTGCACCGTACCAACTTCCTCGCCGGGCATCCCTATGGCGAAGACTTCCAGTATGATGAAATGATGCTCACCAGTCCCGGCGAAGCAGGCAAGAAGATGGCTGAAGCGGCTGTCGAAATGGCGAAGAACCCGTTCGGTGCGAAACCACCAAAGCCCGGCGAAGGCCCTTCAAAAGAGGAGCGCGAAAACGGCTTCTACGATGTGCTGTTCGTGGGTGAGATGGGCGATGGCGAAGTCGTGCACTTCGGTGTGAAGGGCAAATACGATCCGGGTTATGGCTCAACCAGCCGCATGCTCACGGAAACCGGGATCGGTCTGCTGTCATGCGACAAACCAGGCGGGGTCGGCACGCCGGGCTACTTCCTGGGTGAAGACCTTGTGAAACGGCTCGAAGAGCATGCCGAACTGAGCTTCGCAGCAGAGAATTGAGCCAGAACAAGAAAGGCGGGCCAATCGGATATACCGATCGCCCGCCCTTCGCGTCACGGAGAGGGTGACTTAGAAGCCGAAGCGGACGCTCGCCCGGAAGTTGCGGCCCGGCAGCGGTACGAATTCCTTGGTAAAGCTGGAGTGGCGGCGGCCCGTGGTATCGAAGATGTTCTCCGCAGCAATCTGAACAACCACGCTTTGGTTCTGCTCCAGCGGGCGCCATGAGAGGTAGGCGTTGACGAATGCAAAATCGTCTGTCGGTGCCTCAAACTCCGCCACATCGTTCTGTTCGCCGAACCACTGGACTTCGCCGCGCAGACTGAAGGCATCATACTCGCCTTCCAGCGCGCCAAGCAGGCTGACAGGCGGAATGCGCGGAACGCCATCTTCGGCGTTTGAGAAGTCAGCTGAGACGTATGAAGCGCGAAGATCCGTGGTCAGCGAGAACGTGTCGTTATCGACCAGCGGAACCACGAGATCGGCTTCGAACCCGAAGAAATCGGCATCTTGCTGAAGGAATTCGAAGACTGGAAGCTCATCTTCTTCCTCGCCGGTTGCACTGAGGAAAATGAAGCCATCAAATTGCTGATGGAACACCGACAAACCAAAGCTGGTGTCACCGATTCCACCACGCGCGAACAACTCCACGCCATAAGAGCCCTCTGTATCGAGGTTCGGGTTCCCGATTTCGAAGGTCTGGGTTGCGATGTGCGGACCGTTGGCAAAAAGCTCTTCTGCTCCAGGCGCACGCTCGGAATAGCTGCCGGTAAGACCAGCACGGAAATTGTCGCTTGGTGCGATAATTACGGACAGCGAACCGGAAAGCAGATCAAAATCCCGCTCAAGGCCAAGCGATTCGGATTCTGTATCTACGCGCTCGTAGCGGCCAGCGGCTTCCAGTTCGAGGTTTTGACCGAGGTCGAATTCCTGGACCGTGAACACAGCAAACTGCGTTGTTTCGTTGGGTGGGACAAACGCCTCTTCACCCACTGCCGAGAAATCGCGCGAAGTGAACTGTGCGCCAACCACGCCGCCGCCGCTCTGCACTAATTCGGCGCGGGCTTCGAAGGTTTCGGTGTCAAATACAGTGCCGACTTCCGGCCCTTCAAATTCCGTGTGGGTGTAATCGGAGTAACCAGCGCGCAGCTTCAGGCGCGAAAAGAAGCCATCTCCCAACGCAATGTCGCCGCGAAAATCGAGGCGAAGCTGCTCGAGGCCGATGGTGACTATCTCTTCACCTTCTTCCTCCTCTTCCTCTTCGCCCTCTTCCCCTTCTTCTCCATGGTGATGGCCACCCTCAGGGTTACCGACCAGACCATAGTCCGTGTCGTAATAGGCGACCGATGCGCCGATGCTGGAGTCGCCGAAGAAGAAGCTCACACCGCCATGGGCCGTCCATGTTTCCGTAAAGCTGTTGGGGATGAAACCTTCTTGATTGGCCGCTTCGCGCAGCTCTTCGGCTTCTTCCAGTTCGCCTTCTTCTTCCTCTTCGTCCGCATCGCCGAGCAGGTCTGCGCGCAGATCATCGGAAAGCTGGAAGCCCGGGATTTCAAGATCATCGGTCTCCCGGAACGAGCCACCCACGGTGACAACAACACTCTCACCCAGAGCAGCATCCAGTGTTGCACCGCCGCTGCGCAAATTGCTGGCTGTGTCGAACGCTGTGAGACCTTCAAAACGGAAACCGTCTTCCGGCACCGCAACTGGGATACGGCGATCGATCACGTTCACCACCCCACCAAGGGCCTGGCTTCCGTATAGGAGAGCACCAGGGCCACGAAGCACTTCGATCCGCTCGACAATCAGCGGATCGACCGTCGTCGCGTGATCTACCGATGTATTGCCAACGTCGGCGGTACCTAGCCCATCGATCAAAACGCGCACGCGCTCGCCATCAAGACCACGAAGAATCGGACGCGAAGCGCCTGGCGTAAAGCTGGTCGCAGAAACACCTGGAACCTTGATCAGAAGGTCGCCAATCTGGCCGGCCAAGTCGCGCTGGATGTCGTCAAGGTCGATCACGTCCTGTCCAGCGATAAAGTCGAGTTCTTCCAAACCATCGGCGGCGACGATGATGTTGCCGCGATAATGCGGGTCGCTCTCATCCTGAGAATTATCGGTCGAACTGTCGCTGTCGTTTTCAGCGTAGGCCGGAGCAGCAACAAGGCCAAACGAAAGCACACTGGCCAAGGCTATGCGCGAGGTGAAAGTCTTCATCTTTAGTTCCCGTCAA
>JBCBHD010000020.1:0-19350 GCA_038526115.1 Pseudomonadota bacterium
GCTGAACACGGCATCGCGGAACTTGGGCGGCCCCATCCGCACCTTGGCATCGCGATGCCGTGTTCAGCCATGGCACCCAGAAGCAGTCACTCGCCATAAAGATGCGGTATTTTTGACGTCAGTTCTCCGATGGAGTGACGCCACTCATCCTATGCAATCAGGCAGCCAGTACGCGCAGCGAGCAGCCCTGCATAAATGCGCCCAACTTTTCGGCGCGACTTAACGGTATGTTTACCACGTAAGCCCAGAACCGCTCCAATAACCGGTCAAACAAGGGGCATATGTGGCCATGGACACGTTGCGGGGCGCATTCGATACCAGCGATCAGGCTGATGACAGCCACGAATGGGATGCCCATGAAGATGAGGTAGCGCGACAGCTGCCACCTGAATCCATCGGCCAGGATGAGCGCCGGATGCAAGTGCGCGCCTACAACCATTGGGCTAGCCTGCTGGGGGAGCGCAGCTTTCCGTCTATTGAGGATCTTGAGCCTCACAACCTTCCTGATTTCGGCCCGAATTCTGTGTTGCTCGATTTTTCCGCCGGCATTGACGACCCAGTCGTTCAATATCTGGGTGACAAACTGGGCGAGGAATGCGGCGCAGACGGCGCTATCTCTCGGCTTTCAGACGTACCGCCTCGCTCGCTCTTGAGCCGGATAACCGACCACTACATGCAGATTCTCGCCAATCAGGCGCCGATCGGTTTCGAAGCCGAATTCGTGAATCAGCGCGGCTCTTCGATCCTGTATCGCGGGATACTTCTGCCTTATTCCAGCGATGATGACACGATCGATTTCATCTACGGCGTGATCAATTGGAAAGAGATGGCCGACCAAGCCACGGCAGACGAATTGCTGCTGGAAATTGATCAGGCGCTGGAAAGCGAAGAACCGGTAGAAGACGAAGACGAGCCCCACAAGCACCACGCCGATCCCGTCACGGATTGGGCGGATTCTCCGCTCGCTGACCTGGCGGCTGATACCGACAGTTCCATTGGGGAAGAGCAAGTCTCCGAAGGTATCGAAGACGCCGTCGATTTCGATGACAACATCGCTCCGTTGGTTGGTGGCTTCGGCGAAACAGCTGAAGAAGACAGCCTGCCAATGCCGGACTTTGGCCAATACAGCCTCGATGACCCTGACGAGGATGACGAAGAAGAAGGCGACGAGCCTGGCTACAGCTTTGCTTCATTGACGGACTACATTGAAGCTCCCGCGAAAAAGGCGCTTGATCTTGATAGCGGCGAATTCGATGCGGCTGATTATGACGTCGAGCCTGCAGAGCCAGTCACTCAGACGGAAATCGTTTTTGAAGCGGAGCCGATTGAGACCGAAGACGATACCATTGAAGCGCCAGTCTTCGAACAGGTTCAGGACGTTGAAGACACTAGCGCGCCTGATGCGATCGCCGCAATCAACGAGGAGCTACCAGACGACGCAGGCATGTATGATTGTCTGGCTGCCGCACGGGAACTCGCACAAAACGCGCGGGCTTCGGAAGACCGCAGCCGTCAGGCGCTCTACGCTGCAGTGGGACGCGCCTATGATTTCTCGCTCGCCGCACAGGCCGAGCCTGAAGAATACAATGAACTGATCGAAGAAAGCGGCCTGAACGTGCAGGACCGCGCTCCGATGACTCCCGTCGTCAAATTGGTCTTCGGCAGTGACTACGACAAGACTCGCCTGACTGAATATGCGGCTGTGCTTAGCCACGCTCATCGTCTGGAACTGGAGCGAGGATCGCTTGCCGGTTTCCTGGCAGATGCTGACGGCGGGCTGAAAGGCGTCGTAAAAGCTGAACGTCGTTTGAGGCGGGAAGAAAGCGGGAAGACAGTCGAGCCTGAGAACGCAGTACGCCATGCCTTGGCGAAGAAACTGCGCGAGCTTGAAGCGCTCACTTTGGAAGCTCTGGCCAGCGAAGGTCCCGAGTTTGCGCTTGTCATGGTACGCCGGGATGAATCGGGAAGCGTCGATCTGATTGGTGAAGTTCCGGAAGACGTCGCACTGGTCGAACGCGCAGCCCGCAAACTGGTAGGCTAAATACACCCTGACTGAGGCCGACAGATCAAGCCGACGCTTGGCCTGTCTAACGAACCCGTCTAACTGCGTGCCGATGTTGTTCGGCCGTGCCCCCATGCGTGTTCAACCGTTCTTTGGATTCCGCAGCGCAGAGCGTTTGACGCTTACAGCCCGCGCTTTGCGGTCACAGGAACCGATGTTCGCCAGTCGGAGTTTTCTGCGCGATGTCAGAACGATGCTCGGTCAATACGCTTCCCATGAAGTACCAGGCGTTGAGATTGAGTTTGAGCATCTGTCGAGCGATGGAGCATCCATAAAGCACTCAGCCACGACCGACGACGAAGGCTTTGCGCGTTTCGATTTTGCGTTTGGTTCCCCAAAAGCGCGGCCTGCGCGCACGGTCTGGGAGAAGGCCACTTTGCGCTGGCAGCCGATCGCAGGTGAGCATGATGGGGGGGAGGTGACCGCCCATATCCTTGTGCCAGGAACACAAGCCCAGTTGGGGATCATCTCTGATATTGACGACACCATCATGGAAACCGGCATTACCGGCAACATTCGCGCAATCGCGCGCAACTGGAAGCGAGTGATGGCGCAAATGCCGGGGGAACGGATCCTGGTGCCGGGCGCGCGCGAATTCTATTCGGCCCTGGGTGGCGCGCCAAGTGGATCCAACGGCCCAACCACCATTGCCGGGACAGACAATGCCATCACCCGCGATCGGCCGATTTTCTATGTGTCGTCCAGCCCGTGGAATCTGTTTTCCTACCTTGTCACGTTCAAGCATCAGCGAGAGCTCCCGCTTGGCCCGATTATGCTGCGTGATTGGGGCTTCAACCGCCGCACTCTTGGTGCTCAGGGGCATGGGTCGCACAAGCTAGAAGCGATCAACCGCATTCTCGATCATTACCCAGATCTCCAGTTCGCATTGGTTGGTGATGATACGCAAAAGGATCTGATGGCGTTCGCGAAAGTGGTTGGGGAACAGCCCGATAGAATCGCCGCTGTTTTCATTCGCGCCGTTGCTCGAAAAGCGAATAGCGAAGCCAACGCGGCAGCACGCACCTCGATCGAGAAGGCTGGTGTTCCGTTCTGGACGGGGTCCGACTATGGAGCGACCGAGGGGTTCTTGCGGGAAATCGGTTTGCAACACGATACTGAGGTCGAAGATCTGGTCAAAGCAGGGCAAGAGCAACCGACGCACCGAACCAATCGCAACACTGGATCGAATTCTTGAACAGCGCGAAACCGAAAAGGATCAAACGCATCATGCTTTGGGCAATAGCGGGGTTTGTCCTGCTGCTCGCCATTGGCGGGTTGGCACTGCAATACGCCATTTCGCGCAATGGTCCGGCTGTACTGTCGGGAGTGGACCGTTTAGCTGGTGGGTCCACAGGTGTGAGCGTCAAAGGAACGATTTCGACCGGCGAGCATCCTTCGCAAAAGGTGATCGTCTGGGGGCCGGAAAGTCGCGACCCTGAAAGCGAACCGCTCCCGGTGCTGTTGTTCGTCCATGGCGGCAGCTGGCGCAGCGGCGATCCAATCGATTATGGTTTTGTCGGGCGCTCTTTTGTACCAAAGGGGTTCGTGGTCGTGCTCGCGGGATATCGGCTGCATCCCGATGCGGTCTATCCAGCCATGCTCGAAGACACGGCCCGTGCGATTAAATGGACACGAGAAGAGATCGCGCAATATGGCGGCAATCCCGATCGCATCACCATCGCCGGCCACTCGGCTGGGGCATACAATGTGGTTCAGACCGCGCTCGAACGGCAATGGCTCGGTCGTCATGGCCTGTCGAGCCGCGATATCGCGGGCGTAGTTGGTCTTTCCGGCCCCTATGATTTCTTCCCGTTCGACAGCGACTCGACAAAAGCTTCATTTGGTGAGGCTGAGCGGCCAGAGGAGACGCAACCCGTCAACCATGTCCGGTCCGATGCGCCAGCGATGCTGCTGATCCATGGTGAAGCCGATGACCTCGTGAAAGTTCGCAATTCGCGCGAATTGGCGTCTCGAATCGAAGCGGCAGGTGGCCGTGTCACAACACGCTATTTCGCAGAGATGGACCACAACGCGCCCCTCATCTCTCTCGCCGCTCCTTGGCGAAATAGCCGAGAAGTGGACGATATTATCGCTGAATTTGCGCTTTCCGCTACGATCCGGGACGAAACTTCAGTTCCGGTTCAGGACGAAACGCGTTAATCCCGCAGCCATGCTAGCCGCATCCTCTCAGCGCCGCACTTTGATCGGTGCCTATCTTCTTGCCCTCATCGCCAGTCTTGCGTTCGCATTTCAGCCGGTCGCAGCGCAATCGATCCTGCGCGACGCCGAAACAGAAGCCCTGCTGCGCGATATGGCCGAACCGCTGATCGAAGCGTCTGAGCTTGAGCCCGGCAACGTTGAGATCGTGCTGATCAACGACACGTCGATCAACGCCTTCGTCGCAGGTGGGCAGGTCGTGTATGTCCACGCGGGCCTCATCAACGCGGCTGAAACCGCCAATGAAGTGCAGGGCGTCATCGCTCACGAACTTGGCCACATCACCGCCGGCCACGTGGTCCGTTTTGGTGAACGCACACGTCAGGCCAACGGGATCACCATCCTTTCGCTGCTGCTGGGTGTTGGGGCCGCCTTGGCCGGGGCAGGCGATGCGGCGCTTGGCGCGATCATGGCCGGACAACAGGCAGCCATCGGCAGCTTTCTTGCGTTCAACCGCAATCAGGAAGCGGCGACCGACCTTGCTGGGGCGCGCTACCTTTCCGGAGCAGGCATTTCCGGTCGCGGTTCGATCAAGTTCTTCGAACGGCTGCGGAGCCTAGAGATTCGCCGTGGCTTCAGCCAGTCAGATGAAGCCGCGTATGGCCGCACCCATCCACTTTCCGGTGACCGGATCGCAACCCTTCGCGAAGTCTATGAGAAAGACCCGGCTTGGGACGCCCCCGACGATCCCGAGTTGCAGGCCCGGTTTGAGCGGGTCCGGGCAAAGCTTTATGGCTACCTTGCCGAACCGCAGCGCACTTTGAACCTATTCCCGGAAAGCGACACCACCGCTCCAGCACGCTACGCTCGCGCTTACGCGTTTCACAAAGATGCGCAGATGGACAAGGCAATAGCGGAAGCGGATGCCTTGCTACAGACCGACCCGGACAATCCCTATTACCTTGAGCTCAAGGGTCAGGTTTTGCTCGAATCCGGTCGTCCTACAGAAGCGCTGGCTCCGCTGCGGCGGGCGACAGAACTCACTCTCAACCAACCGCTTATTGCCTCCATGTTCGGACACGCTCTGATCGCGACCGAGGATGAAGCAAATTACGCTGAGGCCGAACGCGTTCTGCGGGCAGCGGTATCACGCGACCGGTTCAATCCCTTTGCCTGGTATCAACTCGGCGTGGTCTATGCCGAGCGCGGCGACATTCCGCGCGCACGCCTTGCAAGCGCCGAACAACAAGTCATGGCGCGCCGCTATCCCGAAGCCTTGCGCAATGCTCAGGCGGCTGAAGCGGGACTACCACGAGGCACGCCCGACTGGATCCGCGCACAGGATATTTCCCTGCAAGCGCGTGCAGAACTGGAAGCGCTGCGCGACCGTCGTTAGACTGGCCGGCTAAAGGCAAGCCTTGCACGCAATCGGAATTTTCTAACATGAACTCCTCGCTCCTCAACACGCTGGCCACTGCCCTGATGGCTCTTGTTTTCGGGTTTCTTGGCGCAGCTGTGTGGTCGTATTCTGGCCTCGCGGACAATCGCACCAGGACTTTCCTGCTCGACAACCCCGATATGCTGCCACAAATGGCGCAAGCCTATCAGGAACAGGAAGCTTCCAAACGGCTCGCGGACCTCGGTGATGAGGTCTACACCCCTTTTCCTGGTGCGGTGCTGGGCAACCCTGAGGGGAGTCAGGTTCTCGTGGAGTTCACAGACTATAATTGCCCCTATTGCGAAGCCAGCCTTGCAGATGTCGAAAGGCTGGTGGCTGACAACCCCGATCTGAAGGTCATTATCCGCGAATGGCCGATTTTCGAAGGCAGCGATCAGGCGGCCAGAATGGCACTCGCTGCTGGTATGCAGGGCAAATATCTGGCCTTTCACAAAGCCATGTTCGCCAATGGCCCTTCAACGCCTGAGAACATCGAGATAGCCGCTCAGCAAGCAGGATTAGACCTTGAGAAAGCACAGGCCGATGCCGCATCTGATGCGGTGACGGTCGAACTCGCCCGAAACCTCACTTTCGCGCAATCGCTCGGCTTTGGAGGCACACCGGCGTGGGTGACGAGCAGCAAGGCGGTGGAAGGTGCGATCGGTTATGACGGATTGAAAGCCGCTCTCGAAGGCTCTGACAGCGGAACCACAGCCAATTCGAGCAGCTGATGCAGCGACGTGCCTCTTGCCTGATTGCTAGTGTCTTCATTCTGGTAACCGCCCCGGCTGCGGCAGATACAAATATCAAGAATGTTGATCTGGTTGCGGAACGCGGGGCCATTGAGCGTTTTCAAGCACTCGATCAGAAACTTCAGGACATCGGCTGGAAGCTGGTTGTGGGAAACGCACTCTTCTGCACCCGCATCACCCAGTCGATCGGCCTGCAACTGCAGGATCTCAGAAGCTATGGCGGGCCGGATATCGCGCGCGCCGCCCTTGGGATGAAAGGCGATTTCGCCGTCCAGACGGCGGCACGCGGCTCCCCGTCAGCCCTGTCGCTGGCGTTTCCGCAAAACCGCGAAATTACCCGGCTGAACGGCGTCGATCCCAACACGTGGGAGGCTGAAGACCGCCACTATTGGCAACGCCTGACCCGCGCACACGACTGGATTGACGACGCATTGCATCATCGAGGTACGGCGACGTTTCGTTTTGCCAATGGCGACACCGCCGAAATCGAGCCGGTCAAAGTCTGCGAAACTCGTTTTGAACTTGCAGGCGAAGGCAAGCGCGCTGTCGCAACCGGCGATCGTGTCGTGATCGGCATGAATTTTCCAGGCTTTGCCTATGAGGAAGAGGTTTTTGCAGGGGCTGTCGCGCATGAATTGGCGCACAACCTGCTTGGCCACCGTGCCTGGCTTTCGGAAAACGGGCGTAAGCGCCGCAACATCCGCAAAGCCGAACGGGAAGCAGACCGATTGATGCCATGGTTGATGGCGAATGCCGGATACGATCCGCAAGCCGCCTATCGTTTTATGACCACATGGGGGCCACGCCATGATGGCGGACTGTTCCGCGGGCGAACCCATGATGGATGGGACGAGCGAGCGGAGTTCATTGCGGCTGAGATACCACTGATCAAAGAGCTGACCGCGAGAGACGGCAGTGCCGATTGGTCCGTCCATTTCACCCGCGAAATCGAACCTGTGACCGGCGAAAAGGTTGCACGCGGCGACTAACAACACCTGACAACAGCACGACAAGCAGTGCGAGGCTCACGCTTAGACCGCACAAAATCCGCTGCTAACTGCGAAAAAATGGGGTAGGTAGAGCGACTATGGCGATGATCCCGATCCAGCCTGCACCGTTCTTCGAGAGCAAGAACCGGGCGTTTTGGTACCTCCAGCTCGCTGGCTGGGGCGGAGCATTCCTGCTGCGTGCGCTATCGGCGCTGGCTAATGGATTGCCGCTTGATTGGCTCGCTGTGATCCTCGTCAACACGCTAACGGGCTTCTCGATAACTCTGGTTCTGTCGGTCGTCTTTCGTCAGCTCATAAATCGCAAACCCTATGTGACCTGGGTCGGCACGGTGATGGTGCTGATCGGCGCGGTTGTTTTTCACGCCTTTCTCGATGCCTGGGTGCAAGGGATATACTATGGCGAAAGTCGCGAAGCGACGTTTGCCCAGCGCTTTATCGGCATCACCTATATCCCGCTGACCATGCTCGGTGCGTGGAGCGCGCTGTATTTCGCTATCAACTATTTCCTGACGGTCGAACAGCAGGCGGACAGGCTGGAGCGACTGGAGGCGCAGGCCACCGCTGCGCAGCTGGCGATGTTGCGATATCAGCTCAACCCCCATTTCCTGTTCAACACGCTCAACTCGATCAGCACGCTGGTGCTGCTCAAGCAAACAGAGCCCGCCAATGCGATGCTCACTCGGCTCTCAGGCTTCCTGCGTCACACCTTGATCACTGAACCAGGCAGCCAGGTGACTTTGGAACAAGAGGTAGAGACGCTGCAACTTTATCTCGGCATCGAGCGGATGCGTTTCGAAGAGCGCTTGCGCACGCATTTCGAGATTGAAGACGACGCGCTGGAAGCAAAGCTGCCCTCGATGCTGCTCCAGCCACTGATTGAAAACGCGATCAAATACGCGGTCAGCCCTCAAGAAGAAGGCGCTCGGATTTCCCTTTCCGCCCGTATTGTCGGCCAGCGCCTCCGAATCAGCGTGGAAGATACCGGCCCCGGTGCGGATGGACCGTTGCAGCTGGGCTTGCTCGATTACGCCAGCGACAACTCAGACCAGCCTGTGTCCACCGGCGTCGGCCTTGCCAATATCCGCAATCGGCTGATGCAGGCCTATGGCGAAGATCATGTCTTTGAAACCAAATCCGAACCGGGCGGCGGATTCACCGTCCTGATTGAAATTCCGTATCAACGGGCAAGCGAAAGCGCGAGCGAGCCCGAAAGCGGTCGCGTTACGGCAGGCTCCCCCGCCCCCGCCGTAACAGACGATGCCAAACCCGCGAGTGAAGAGAGCACTGCGGCAGATGCATCAGCGTCCGTCATCCCCCTGAACCCCGCGCGCACTATGGGATCTTCTGCATGACCATAAGAACTATCCTCGTCGATGATGAAAAGCTCGCCATTCAAGGCTTGCAGGTGCGGCTACAACCGCATGAAGACATCGAAGTGATCGACACCTGCTCGAATGGACGCGAGGCGATCCGCAAGATCAAAACCGAAAAGCCCGATCTTGTGTTTCTCGACATTCAAATGCCCGGTTTTGATGGCTTTTCCGTCGTCAAAGGCGTGATGGAGATCGAGCCGCCTCTGTTCGTGTTTGTGACTGCCTTCGAAGAACACGCAATCCGGGCTTTTGAAGCGAACGCTGTCAATTACCTGATGAAGCCGGTCGATGAAGACAAGCTGGCCGATACGATTGAACGGGTCAGACAGCGCTTGGCTGAAAAGAAATCCACCGAGGATGCTGAGCAATTGCTCGATGTGCTCGCCGAAGTCGCTCCCGATCGGGCGGCGCAGTTCTCTGATACGTCCGGCGACAGCTCGGAACGCTTTGAGAAACTGATCAATGTGAAGGATCGCGGCCAGATATTCCGCGTGGAAGTCGACTCCATCGAGCATATCGACGCGGCGGGCGACTACATGATCATCTCGACAGGCGACAATTCACTGGTGCTTCGCGAGACGATGAAAGACCTTGAGCGACGCCTCGATCCACGCAAATTCCAGCGCGTCCACCGGTCAACCATCGTGAACCTTGATCAGGTTCGCCAAGTCAAACCGCACACCAATGGCGAATGCTTCCTCGTGCTGGACAGCGGGACAGAGGTGAAGGTTTCTCGCAGCTATCGGGATGTGGTTGCGCGCTTCGTGCATTGATGTTCGCTCGCGGCGAGTGCGCTTTGCGCACCGCCACCGCGGGGGCGGCCTAACTGGCCGACGCGCAGCTGCGCTCTGACTGCCGTGGCCAGGAACCAAACGGCGGCGTAGCAGCCGCAAGGGCAACTGCCCGCCCGCAGCGACGCGACCTTCAGGTCGCATGAGCGAGGAGATCGCAAGCTCGGATGCGCTTGCGGAAAGCAAACGACTCGGTCAAACCACGCCACATGACTTACTTCACCCTCCCCGGTTTCGACCTCGATACATTCATCCGCAGCACACTGGATGAGGACTTGGGGGTTGGCCTCGAAGGCGGCGGCAAGGACGTCACATCTGAAAGCGTGATCCCTGCAGACGCGCGCTTTTCCGGTGTGATGGATGCCCGGCATGCAATCGTTGTCGCGGGACTGCCTCTCGCCGAAGCGTTCTTTCGCCACCTCGATCCGGATGTCGAAATCGAAAGCCTCGTCCATGATGGTGACAAGGTCGCCGCTGGTTCCGATCTGATGCGACTTACGGGCAATGCTCGCGCCATGCTCACCGCGGAACGCAGCGCGCTCAACATCGTGCAGCATCTTTCGGGCATTGCCACGATGGCCAACGAATATGTCACGGTGATGCGTGGACCCGGCGGCAACCCGTCCTGCACCTTGCTCGACACACGCAAGACCATTCCCGGCCTGCGCGTTCTGGAGAAGTACGCGACCCGCATGGGCGGTGCGCAAAACCACCGGATGGGTCTCTGGGATGCAGCCATGATCAAAGATAACCACGTTGCCGTGGCTGGTAGTGTTGGCGAAGCAGTACGGCGCGCTCGCGATGCCGGAGTGGCACACATCATTTGCGAAGTGGACCGGCTCGATCAGATCGAACCCGCTCTGGAAGCAGGCGCGCATCATCTGCTGCTTGACAATATGTCGCCTAATGTTCTCGCCGAGGCAGTTAAGATGGTCGCTGGCCGGGTCCCGACTGAAGCCAGCGGCGGCATTTACCTCGATACCATTGCTGCCAAAGCTGCAAGCGGCGTGGATTATTGTTCTGTAGGACGCCTTACCCAAAGCGCTCCAGCCGCTGATGTAGGGCTGGATTTCACCCCGCTATGAGGCATCGGCGATGAGGCTGGCGACGGGTCCGCGGCCGTTCTCGATCAAACTCTTTGCTCTCGCTTTTCTGACAGCCGCGCTGAACACCTACATTTCAGGCCTGTCGCAACTCCCGCAAATGCAAGCGATCTACGAGCTGCGCTATCCTTGGATCGACTGGAACCGCGATTGGACGATTGTTGCGCTCTCGGCGATGTTCTCAATCGCTTTCATCCCCGTTGTCTGGATATACTGTTTTGCAAGCCGTATGGCCCGCTGGCTGGTTACTCTGTTCATCGCGATCAGGCTGCTCGATTTGCCTCAGCAACTCACCACTTGGTTCAGCATGAGAGACGTCGTCAGCCCGCTTATTCTGTTTGAACCGACACTCATCGTCCTCGCTCTCATCTGCCTGTTCATGCCCGGCAGCAATCAATGGCTGGCCAAGAAGAAGGAAACGGATCTTGCGGTTTTCGAATAGTCTGGCCCTGTTGGCAGTGGCTCTCACAATGGGCGCATCCAGTGTCGCCCATGCGCAGGCGTATCAATGCCGTATGCCGCAAGTGTCGAGGGTGCCTCAGATCACGCCAAATTCTTCGCGGCGCGAGCTTCCGGTTACCGGCTACACGATGGCGCTCAGCTGGTCCCCTGCCTTTTGCCGCACACGCCAGGATAGCCGCGCTCACAAGACGCAGTGCTCTGGCGACAATGGCCGCTTTGGCTTGGTCGTGCACGGGCTGTGGCCGCAAGGCAGCCGCACATGGCCACAATGGTGCGCAACCCAAGGGCGGCTGACACCGGCAGAGATACGCCGCAATATGTGCATGATGCCATCCGCGCGTCTAATTGCGAGGCAATGGGTCAAACATGGCAGCTGCATGGTCAAGCGACCCGACACCTATTTCAAAGTGACTCGCATCTTATGGAACTCGCTGCGCATTCCCGATTATGATCGGATCAGTCGTGAGAAGGGCCTTACCGCAGGACGCATCCGTCAGGCCTTCGCCGACGCCAATGGTGGCTGGAGCGCAAGCCAGATCGGCGTGAAGCTCAACCGCGATGGCTGGCTTGAAGAAATCCGACTGTGTTATGGCAAACGCTTCCGCCCGACCCGTTGCGATGACAGGCGCTACG
This sequence comes from Pseudomonadota bacterium, assembly GCA_038526115.1. GTDB lineage: Bacteria > Pseudomonadota > Alphaproteobacteria > Sphingomonadales > Sphingomonadaceae > Erythrobacter. The sequence goes on from JBCBHD010000020.1 coordinate 11,782, forward strand.
GTGCGCGGGACGGAGCGCGAGCGAAAATCTGGCGAGGTCTTTAGACCTCACCGCACGCGCTTGTAATCCTCTCCGCCGATCCACAGCACGCCATAGCGGCCAAACTTGCCACGCGCCTTCGCAGAGCCGCTGTAATAAACCGAAGTGCGCATCACCCGGCCATTGCCGTATGTCAGTGTCAGAGTGGCTCCATCAAGCTGCCAGCGCCCGGATGTGGCCGAACGCGAACGGCCCACGCCCGCGCCAGAACTGGCCGATTTGTTGCTCGACTGGCTGAAAGTGCCGTTGCTGTTGAAGGTGAATTGCTTGACCTGCGCGGTCAGCACTTGTCCGCCCAGCGCCGTATTCCCATCGCCGCCAATGGCTTGATAGGTGCCGCTGAGGTTGCGGGCGCTCGGCAAAGGTGTGGGCGGCCCCACGCTGGGTTTGAGATCGGATGTATCGCCATCGCTCCAGCGCACACGGACATTTCTGCCCGCATTGCGCCACGTTCCCACGTCAGCGGCCTTCTTGCGGCGGATCGCTGCCACATCGACATTGCCCGGCGCATAGCCGCCCAGCTTTGCCGCCGTGCCTCCTGGTAACAGAGCGACCAGATCATAGGTCGGATAAACAGCCCCGCCGACGCCGTAGGAGTATTTGAGTTCGAACATAACGCGCTGCGCTGCCCGACCACCCGAAGGCGGCGGTGTTGTGGCGCGAGACGGTGGCACCGGAGCAGGCCGAGCTGTCCGCGTAGGGCTGCTCCCACTTCCGGCAAGCGCGGTCATTTTCTGTGTCGCCGCATCGGCTCTCTGAGCACGGCCAGCAGCGGACTTTTGGGCAAGATAGGCCATTACCAGCACTTGTCCGTCGCTCTGCCGAACGCCGATGATCTTACCCTGCATGGTGATGTTGCGCCGGACATACTCGATGTCATGCACGCTCAAGGTCCCGGAAGCGCTGGCTTCGGAACGCACGATCCGGTCGGCATTGCCAGTCATGATCTCGGTGAAGACGGCGACCTTCTCCGCTGTATTGCTGCCCGCTTCAAAGGTTCGGAAGACCATAACCTCGCCCGGAGGATTCGACTGGAAGACTGTAAGCCCGCGATTGTCCGAGCGCTGCCATCCATCGGGGGCGACTTGATCTGGATTGGCGTTAGCGGGGCTCGCGATCAACGCGGTAGCACAGACCAGAAGTGTCAAAGCCTTCTTCATCCGGATCTCCCTCTCTCGTTCCCACGAAAGTATCACCGCAAATTCGGCAAGGAACAAGAGATGTCGGACAGGATCAGCGGAGCGGCTAGCAATTCACGCCATATGTGCAACGCACTATCGCAATTCAGATCACCCTACCCGTTCGAACGTCTTCAGCACCACTTCCGGTTCAACCGGTGCGGGCCAGAGCGAAACGGAGTAGATATCGTCTCCGTCAAGCCCATCTGGGCTGAGCGTATCTAGCCCGGCATAGCCGACCCTGGCGCGAAACGAGCCTTCCCCGATGGCAAGAACATCGATGGACTGACCGCAGCACTCAAAGACTTCCAACTTGCCCGAAGGTATCTCAATCGAAGCCTCCACAAGGTGATCCCACCGATCAAGTTCCAGCGGAGGGGCGGAATCAAGCACAGTCAGTTCGACAGGAACCGTCATGTTCCTTTCGGTCAGAACCACAATGACATAAGGCGCAACTTTGATCCGCCTCCGACTGTCAGCATCGTCATAATCGGTTGGAGCATCAGGTTGGGTGCCGTGATCCCAAAGGTAGAATTGGAAGTAGTCCGCAAAGACCCTGTACTGCTTCCTCAACCCGCTCATCCCCGCCGCTCTCTGAAAAACCCGCGCAGCAGCTCCGCCGCCTCCACTTCGCCCATTCCGGAATAGACCTCCGGGCGGTGCAGGCACTGTTCCTGCTCGAACACTCTCGCCCCATGCTCAATCGCTCCGCCTTTGGGGTCGCTGACGGCGTAATAAAGGCGCGCAATTCGGGCGTGGCTGATGGCTCCAGCGCACATCGCGCAAGGCTCCAGCGTCACGTAAAGATCGCATCCGGTCAGTCGTTCGTCTTCGAGTTTTTCCGCTGCCAAGCGCAGGGCGCGAATTTCTGCATGGCCTGTCGGGTCAGGGGGAGAGCGCGTAGCGTTGGCGGCGACGGCGATCACCTCTTCGCCCCGGACCACCACTGCCCCAACTGGTACTTCGCCCAATTGCGCCGCTTCGCGAGCAGCCTCAAGCGCGCTTGCCATCGGTTTGGGGATCGGCCAACGGGTCATACTTCAGCGCGCTAACGGCGCGGCAGCCACGAATCAATTGACGATTCGCAAGCGCGGGGCTATGCGGCGCGCTTTCCGGGATGTCCGATCAATCGGGCCGCTTCGATCAGCGGCGATCCCGCCACGGTAAACAGACGAGAGATATCATGTCGCGGATTTGCGAACTGACCGGCAAAGGTCGCCAGGTTGGCCACAATGTGAGCCACGCCAACAACAAGACGAAGCGCGTTTTCCTGCCCAACCTGCAGAACGTAACGCTGCTGAGCGAGAAGCTGGATCGCAGCTTCAAGTTCCGCGTTTCGACCAACGGCCTGCGCTCGGTTGAGCACAATGGCGGTCTCGACAATTGGCTGCTGAAGACAAGCGACGACAAGCTCTCGACCCGCGCTCTCAAAGTGAAGCGCGAGCTTAAGAAAGCTGTCGCTGCCGCTTAAGGCACTTACGAATCGAAGTTTCAAAGGCCTGCGGGGTGACCTGCGCGCCTTTTGCTTTGCCCGCTATTACTCTTCGGAAAGCTCTTCAGGGCTTGGAGACAGAGCCTCCCAAGCCGGATCGAAGGTGAATTTTACCAGCAAAGTGCGCTGGAAGATTGAGAAATTATCGTCCGAGATCAGCCATACCGCTAGCGTTCCGTCGCTCTGGGGGCGAACCGCTATCCCTTCATAATTGTCACGGGGGACAATTCCCGCCAGGTCGAGTGCAATTTCCGGCGCCCACTCCTCCCCTTCAACTGGCGGCATACCAATGGCTATCTTGCTCTCAAAGGGAGGCCAACCACCGCCAAAATCGAGATTGCGGAGAAGTATGAGTACCCTACCGTCGGGCAATTGCGCCATATCGGTGGCTGCGTGACTGTAGGCCGGGTTGCGATAGGCAAAGGTCTGCGCTTCCTTGTCGAGGACAGGGTCTTCATCGAAGATCAGCCCTTCCGTCGATCCTTCAGGCAGGACAACGAACCGTCCGTCAGAAAGCCGCACCATAGCCTCTGCGCCCGAATTGACCGTCCAATCGACTTCATTGCCAAGATATCTCAGGCGGTCGTGATCACTCGCGACGGTAAAGCGATGGATCGTGTGAAAGTTCTCATAGCCGAGCCAGTAATATCCGGTTTCCGGATCACGCGTGGCCGATTCAATATCCCAAAGCTGGTTTGCGCGCTCTGGCTTAACCAATTGCCGCACAACATTGCGGACAGTCGATGGGCGATCGGGCTCAGTTAGAGTAAAGCGGGTACCGCGATCGGAAAACGCCCGCAGCGTATCGTCACCAAGCACCAGCAATGCTGAAAATCCGCCGAACATTAGGCTGTCCGCTTCGGCATGCCAGATGCCCTGGAGTGTCCAGCCATTCGAGACCGTGCCGCTTGCCCCCTGGATCTGGGTGAGGGCGATGTCACGCGTTGGGCTGGTCGGCACTTCAGTACGGGACCATGTTCCCGGCCAGCACATAGCAGCCAGGGCGAGGCCTGCCGCCAGCCGCTTTGGACGGCTCATTTTACTTCATCGGCCCGACAAAAAGCAGCGGATCCAAGCGCGCGGTGTTCCATTTGAGGCCCCAGTGAAGATGCGGACCAGTAGCCCGGCCAGTGGCACCGACATTGCCGATATACTGCCCTTGTTTGACCGCTTCGCCTTCCTTCACCGCAATCTTGGAAGAATGCAGAAAAGCACTGTTCAGGCCCATGCCATGGTCAATGATGATCAAGCCACCTTCAAGGCTGAAACCCATCCGCGCAAGCACCACAACTCCATCAGCAGGCGCGACAAAAGGCACGCCATTGCCAGGCGCGATGTCGATCCCCGAATGGTAAGAACCGGGTTCTCCGCGATAAATCCGCTGGCGTCCGAACCGTCCTGAAATCCGCCCCTTGACGGGCCAGATGAAATCCTGCTGCCAGCCATCGGCATCGGTCACTTTGGCGCGAGCGGCATTGATTGCTTCGTATTCGGGCTTGCGGATTTTCCAATAGGCTTCGCTCGATCGGCCTCCACGGCGCGAGACGTTCACGCGTTCTATCTGCCAGTCGCGCGGCGATACATTGAGCGTCTCAGTGATGGTCTGACCCGCTCGCGTGTTCGCCACGAGATTGAGCGAGCCAGCGCTGTCGCGATCGAATGCGGCGAAGAATGTGCCATCTTCCGCCACTTCAAGCGCCTGGCCGCCCAGCGAAGCGCGGACTGTACCATCAGGCACAACGCCGCGAATGAAGCCGCCTTGTGTCATCTCTCCCGAATAGGAAAACCGTGTGTTGAGATTGACGGGAGGATCGGGTTCTGCCGCCACCTCTGGGATGGGTCGTGCGTTCTCAATTGTTGCGGTGTAGGTCTGTTCAGCCTCTGCAGCCGATTCCGGCGCTGCCACCGTTTCCGGCGCGGCCGCTTCGCTGCCCGTACAACTCACCAGTGCCGCCACGCCAAGCGCGGCCATGGCCAGCGTTGCAGTTCGCATCAAACCCTCAATCATTCCTGGCCGAGCAACCGGCGCGTGGCGATTTCCGGGGTGGCATAGGCCTCTTGCAGGTCAGCACTCCAGTAGCGCAGCTCCTCAAGTGGAATTATCTCTCCACTGACTGCGCATACGACGTGCTGCCCAGGCCGCAAAACGCGGAAACTGGCTGGGCCATAAAGGAGCTTGGCGGCTCTATCGCCGGTAGACATCAACATGGCATCCTCTTTAGCAGGCGGCGATTAACCGAACAAATCCTCTTGTGTCGATGGCGCTTCGGATCGCGGTTTCTTGCGCTTCGACAGCGGTTTGTTGGCGGGGCGATTCTCGCCGCCAACGCTTACAGCCAAACGACCGTCTTTGAATTGCAGTTCCAGAGCCTTGGCTTTTTCCGCCTGCGTCTTGCCAATCAGAGCCTTTCCGGTTTCATCCCGCACGATTGCATAGCCGCGTTCCAGCGGCTTTTCGGGATGAAGTTGGCCGATCATGCGGGAAAGCGCGGCAAGCTGGTCTTGCCCCGCCTTGATAGGCCGCTGAACCAGCGATGGCACCAGACGAACCCGATCGAGGTCGACCTTGCGCCTCGCCAGTGCATCCTCAAGCAAGCGGCTGGAGAAGCGACCAGCCTTGCCAGCCAGCTCTTCACGGCCCCGGCTGGCGCGATCGCGAAGACCCCGCCGCAGCCGTTCAGACAACTCATCCAGCCGCTGTGCCTGTGGCTGCAACAGCGCTTCGGCCTGAGGCATCCGGCGAGTCCGGGCCTCAAGCCGTTCGCGGCCCAGTTCAACCGGGCGATGCACCGCCCGCCGCTGACGGCCTGCGAAATCAGCCAATGTCGCTTCGAGATCCACGCGCACCGGCACAGCCATTTCCGCTGCCGCCGTGGGCGTAGGCGCGCGGCGATCCGCGGCATAATCCGCTAACGTCGTGTCAGTCTCATGCCCAACGGCGGAAATAACCGGAATGGTACATTCTGCGATAGCTCGAACCACAGACTCTTCGTTGAAACTCCACAGATCTTCAATCGACCCACCACCGCGAGCGACAATGAGCAAGTCGGGCTTTGGGATCTCGCCATCCACTTCAAGCTCAGAAAAACCCTGAATTGCTGAGGAAACCTGCTCGGCCGCCCCCTGACCCTGAACCAGCACGGGCCACACAACCACGTAGCTCGGAAAGCGATCCGCCAAGCGGTGCAGGATATCACGAATAACCGAACCGGTTGGCGAAGTGACAACGCCAATCGTCTTAGGCAGGAAAGGCAAACGCCGCTTACGCTCGCTTGCGAACAATCCTTCGGCTTCCAGACGGGCACGGGTTTTCTCCAGCAGAGCCAGCAAGGCGCCCTCGCCTGCAATCTCCAGACTTTCGATAACGATCTGGTACTTCGAGCGCCCGGCATAGGTGGTGAGCTTGCCCGTCGCGATTACTTCCAACCCGTCTTCCGGGTTGAATGCCAGCCGGTTGGTGTTCCCGCGCCACATCACCCCGTCCAAAACGGCTTTCTCGTCTTTCAAGGCGCAATAGAGATGGCCCGACGCCGCACGCTTCACGCCCGAAAGCTCACCGCGCAACCGGACATAGCCGAACCGCTCTTCAACCGTCCGCTTCAACAGAGACGAAATCTCGGTGATCGACAGCGGCTGCGCGTTGTCGCCCTCACGCTCTCGCGCTACCAGCCCATCTTGCTGTGACACTGAGGAGGGAGCGCGCGCCATGAATGTCCTTTTGCTTGGCGGTGGAGGCCGCGAACATGCGCTGGCGTGGAAGCTGGCGCAATCCCCCACCCTGACGAAGCTCTTCGCTGCCCCCGGAAATCCCGGCATTGCCGAAGAAGCAGAACTGGTGTCCCTCGATGCGACCGACCACGCGATGGTCACGCATTTCTGCGCTACCAACGATGTCGATCTCGTTGTTGTCGGCCCAGAAGCTCCGCTGGTCGATGGACTGGCAGACAGCCTGCGCGCCAAGGGCTTTGCGGTGTTCGGCCCTTCCCAAACCGCAGCGCAGCTCGAAGGGTCGAAGGGGTTTACCAAGGATCTGTGCGAGCGAGCGAACATCCCCACGGGTGCCTATGTTCGCACCACCAGTCTTGACGACGCGTGCGCCGCGCTCACGCAGTTCAAACCGCCTTACGTGCTCAAAGCCGATGGGCTGGCAGCGGGAAAAGGCGTGGTGATCGCAGACGTAATCGAGCAGGCAGAGATCGCCCTGGCGGATATGTTAGGCGGTCAGTTTGGCGAGGCGGGCGCGGAAGTGGTCATTGAAGAGTTTCTCGAAGGCGAAGAAGCCAGCTTCTTTGCCCTCACCGATGGCGAAGCGATCCTGCCATTCGGAACCGCGCAAGATCACAAGCGTGTGGGTGAAGGGGATGTCGGCCCAAACACCGGCGGGATGGGTGCCTATTCCCCAGCTCCGGTTCTCACGCCCGAATTGCAGCAACGCGCTCTCGACGAGATCATCCGGCCCACAGTCAACACGATGCGAGCCGAAGGCATGCCCTATTCGGGCGTTCTTTATGCCGGGCTGATGCTGACAGCGGACGGCCCCAAGCTGATCGAATACAATTGCCGCTTCGGCGATCCCGAATGCCAAGTGCTGATGATGCGGTTCCAAGGCGATTTGGTCGCCACGATGATGGCTTGTGCGAATGGTGAGTTATCCCGAGTCGAAGCCGAGTTCTCAGAGGACACCGCGCTAACCGTGGTAATGGCCGCCAAAGGCTATCCCGGCACTCCTGACAAAGGTGGTGCCATTGATCTGGGGGCAGCTGAGGCGGAAGGTGCGAAGGTCTTCCACGCAGGAACAGCGTTGAAGGATGGCGCGCTGGTCGCGAATGGCGGAAGGGTGCTGAACGTCACCGCAATGGG
>JBCBHD010000021.1:0-19063 GCA_038526115.1 Pseudomonadota bacterium
CAGCCATATTGGTGTTCACAAAGATCTTTGACACGTCTGACACGTCGCCAACGGTGCCCATCGCGAGTTGCGACGCGCCGTTGAAGCCAAACCAGCCGAGCCACAGCACGAATGTACCGAGAGTCGCCAACGGAATATTAGTGCCTGGGAAGACGTTGACTTTACCATCTGGGCCATAACGACCAACACGTGCACCAATGATAATAGCACCAACAAGCGCTGCCCAACCACCGGTCGAGTGCACCAAAGTCGAACCAGCGAAATCACTGAAGCCATGGACAGTGTCCAAATAGCCACCGCCCCACTCCCAGCTGACCACCACAGGGTAGATCACACCAGTGAGGACAGTCACGAAGATGAAGAACGGAACGATCTTCACGCGCTCGGCAATGGTACCCGAGACGATAGACGCGGTCGTGGCGCAGAACACCATTTGGAAGAACCAGTCGGAAGCGACTGAGTAACCCGTTTCTGTGTCAGCAGCACCCACTTCCTGCATGGGATAATAGCCGGAGGTGAGCCCACCAATAAGGCCGAGGCTATCTTCACCGAAGCTCGGATAGGCAATATTGTAGCCGATGATCCAGAACATGAGGCCGGCGATTGAATAGAGGCCGATATTCTTCAAACACTGGGTCGAGGTGTTCTTGGCGCGAACCAAGCCAGCTTCAAGCATGGCAAAGCCTGCGGCCATCCACATTACGAGAAAGCCGCCGATCAAGAACAGCAACGTGTTGAGAATGTACGCGGTACCGCCGGAAACGGCCTCCGCATCTGGTACAGCCGCCAAAGCTGGCGTGGCCGATAGACCGGCGCCAAGGGCGGCAAGTGTAAGGATTGAACGCTTCATTTGCATATCCCCTGAGTTAAAGCGCGGTCTCACCCGCTTCGCCGGTGCGAATGCGAGTGGCCGATGCGAGATCGAGTACGAAAATTTTGCCGTCACCGATCGCTTCGGTGTTGGCGGTTTGCTGGATCGTCTCGACCACTTGCGCAGCGACATCGTCACTGGCTGCGATTTCGAGCTTCACTTTTGGCAACATGTTAGTGGAATATTCCGCCCCGCGATAAATCTCGGTTTGGCCCTTCTGGCGACCAAATCCTTTGACTTCGGAAACAGTCATCCCGGCGACCCCGATGGCACCCAGCGCTTCGCGGACTTCATCGAGCTTAAATGGTTTTATGATGGCGATGATGAACTTCATCCGTGCCCCCTTTGGCTTTCGCCGGCTCATCCGGCTGACCGAATGATCTGCAAGGGGCGTGCCATTTCTTGGCAACGAAGGTTCCGCAACGGAATCAGAGAGATTCCTCACGCCCACACAATGGCGCCTGCCTAAGTTTTAACCTTCTGTTTATTTTTTAGGCAGCAACTTGCGCATTTAACCGCATGGGTGCTGAAACTTGGCATAAAATTATGTTCGGACTCATTCACCTGAAATATAGCGATCCGTGGGCCGGGTTGGCAGACCATCGATACTCTTGGTGCGGCCCGCCATCTTCGCCTCCCATTCCGTAGGATCCGATTGGCGGTGAGCCTTCTTTAAGGTGTCGCGCTCTCCTTCGAACGACATAAAGGGTACACCCCAACCACATGAGGTTTGCACGCTCTCAATATCAATGACGAAAATCTGGCGTGTGCCCGGCATCATTGTGAATTGCCTCGCAAGCTCCTCCCACTCTGCATCTTGAGGCAAAACAGGGCGACCTTTGCCGTAGATACGCAAAATCAGCGCGGGCCGGTCGAAATTAGTGAACATGATGGTGATGCGCCCAGCATCTTCTTGCTCTGCTGTCACATGTGCGTGGGTCTCATTGCCCGACCCGCCCAGATCAAGATAGCCAACCTGAGTGGGCGAAAGCACCCGAAACGCGTCATAGCCTTTCGGGCTGAGGTTGATCCGGCCATTCGCGGCAGCAGTTGCCACGAAAAAGACCGGCTGCTTTTCAATCATGGCCACATGTTTGTCGTTTATTGCATCGAAAAACTCAGCCATGTCGGTCTCCTATGTTTAAAGGAAGTCACGCAAAGTGGTGATGAAGCGATCAAACTGGTCATGGTGAAGCCAATGCCCGGCTTTCTCAAACTCGATCACTTGTGCGGTGCTGAAATGCTCTAGCCGCCCATCCTTTGCAGGGTTCGAAGCCCAGCTGTCTGCCCCGTAAAGCAGCAATGTCGGGCATGAGATCGCGGCCCAAACCGCTTCCATAAACTCATCCGCCACATCTTCGACTTGCCAGACATTGAGATGAGGATCGAACTTCCAACTATAGGTCCCATCCTCATTGCGGTTCACACCATGGATAGTGAGGTGGCGCGCCTGATCTTCGGTCAGATAAGAATTCTCTTCGATCATCCGAGCGAAAGCGGCTTCAATGCTTTCGTATTTGCGCGGTGAGCGGCCAGCGGCTTTACGCTTCTTCGCAATCCATTCGGCCATGCGCTCAGGATAGGGCGTTTTGCGCTGCTCTTCTTTCCACTCTGGTGAAGGGCCCAGACCCTCAATCGCCACGAGCTTTGTGACCATTTCAGGGAACATGCCCGTGTAGCGCAGCGCCACATTGCCACCCATCGAATGCGAAACGATCGTCACCGGACCACGCCCAAGCTGATGGATCAGCTGAGCGAGATCATAGACCATATCGTTCGAAGTATAATTGCCGTCCGACACCCAATCGCTGTCACCATGGCCACGGTGATCCATTGCAACGATGTGATAGTCATCGCGCAAAGCCTCGGCTGTCCAATCCCAACTGCGCGCGTGATCACGTCCGCCATGAACCAGTACCAAAGGCGGTTTGTCTTCATTTCCCCAATCGAAATAATTCAGCTTGAGACGCTGCGAGATAAAGCTCTGCGAAGTGGGGCCGAAGGATGAAAGGGTTTCATTCATGGCGCTCCAATGCCGCGAACATCGCTCGCTCGCAAGCTACCTTTCTTTGGTGGCGCTGAAAGTCAGGTCTGGGTTCTTCTCTACCTGATAGTTCACGTCCCATGGGCTCTTCGCCATGAAAACGAGATCGCCGTCGCGGTCTTTGGCGAGATTGGCGCGGTTGAAGCTCTCAAACTCGTTCATCTCAGCGTCCGGACCTTTGACCCAGCGCGCAGTGGCGAAGGGAGCGGCCTCCAGTGCGGCCTCCACCTTATACTCAGCTGATAACCGCGAGATGAGCACTTCAAGCTGGAGCTGCCCCACCACGCCGACAATATGGTTCGCACCAAGCTCTGGGTAGAACACCTGAATCACGCCTTCTTCGGAGAGATCATCGAGAGCTTTGCGAAGCTGCTTGGTCTTAGTCGGATCTTTCAGTTGAACGCGGCGCAAGATTTCAGGCGCGAAGTTTGGAAGACCAGTGAAGCGCAACTGGTCCTTCTCGCTCAGCGTATCCCCCACCCGCAAAGTCCCGTGGTTAGGGATGCCAATAATGTCGCCCGCTTCCGCCGTGTCCGCAATCTCCCGATCCTGCGCAAAGAACAGGATGGGCGAGTGGATTGCGATAGGTTTACCCAGCCCGCTTGGGGTCAGCTTCATACCGCGCTTAAAAGTGCCCGAGACCTGCCGCATAAAGGCGATGCGATCGCGGTGATTGGGGTCCATGTTGGCCTGCACTTTGAATATGAAGCCAGTCACCTCATTGTGGTCAGGCTCGACCTTTTCCTCTCCAGCAGGCTGGGGCTGGGGCGTAGGCGCAAACTTGGCGATGGCTTCGATCAGCTCGGTGACGCCGAAATTCTTGAGCGCTGAACCGAAGAAGACCGGTGTTAGGTCACCAGCGCGGTAGGCGTCCATATCGAACTCGGGATAGCCAGCTTGTGCAAGCTCCGCCTCTTCGGCGAACTCCTCCGGGATCGTCGCATCGGCCTGGCGCGTGCCGAGGAATTCCTTGGATGGCCCCTCCGGACGGCTCACCTCTCCACTGGCGAAGTCGAGAATGCCCTCGAATTGCCCTCCCATACCAATCGGCCAGCCCTGAGGCGACACATCGAGCGCGAGCATGTCTGCGACCTCATCCAAGGTCTCAAACGGATCGCGGCCTTCGCGGTCGACCTTGTTGACGAAGGTGATGATTGGCAGATTGCGCAGGCGGCAAACTTCGAAGAGCTTGCGCGTTTGCGGCTCTATACCTTTCGCAGCGTCGATCACCATGATAGCTGAGTCCACTGCGGTGAGCGTGCGATAAGTATCTTCGGAGAAGTCTTCGTGGCCCGGCGTATCAAGCAGGTTGAAGGTCACACCATCCCGCTCAAATGTCATCACCGACGAGGTAACCGAGATGCCGCGTTGCTGCTCAATCTTCATCCAGTCAGAGCGAGCACGGCGTTGTTGCCCGCGTGCCTTAACTTCACCCGCCAAGTGGATCGCGCCGCCTTGCAAGAGGAGCTTTTCAGTCAGCGTCGTCTTACCCGCGTCAGGGTGCGAGATGATCGCGAAGGTGCGCCTGTTTGACATAGTGACCCGTCGCTACGCTTAGCCGCGCAGTTCTGCTCCCACCTTGCCAGCTGCCGCAACAACCGTGTCCGCAATTGCTTTGAGCTCTTTGTCTTTGAAGCTCTTCTCTTGCGGTTGAAGCGTCACTTCAATGGCGATGGACTTCTTGCCTTCAGGCACGCCTTCACCCGTAAACACATCAAACACATACGCAGCGGTAATATTTGCTTTATCGGACCCACGCACTGCCTTGAGCAAATCCTCAGCGGCAAGTTCATCGGGAACCAAGAAAGCAAAGTCGCGCGTGACCGCTTGCAAGGCTGGTGGCGTGAAGCTTGGGCGGGCAAAACTCACTGGTCCCTTGGATGCCTTCTTCGCAGGGATCGCATCAAGATAAAGCTCAATTGCCGCGACTGGGCCATCGACATCAAACGCCTTGAGCGTTGCCGGATGCAGCATGCCGAAACGAGCGAGGACCTTTTTCGGACCAAGCCGCAGTGTTGCCGACTGACCAGGATGGAACTGCGTCCCCGTGCCCTCTGCCACAGGCTCCATCACCATCAAACGATCCGCCGGCGCACCAGCGGCGGCGAGCAAGGCAATCGCAGTAGCCTTGGCATCGTAAGCGTCGAAGTGAGTGGCCTTGCCCGAAGCCCAGCCTCGACCAGTTTTCTCACCGGCAAGCACCACCCCCAATGTCGGGCGCTCATCACTCATGCCATCCTTGCCGCGGAAGTAGCGGCGGCCGAGTTCAAACAGCCGCGTTGTGCTTGCGCCGTGATCGGCGTTGCGTTTGGCGGCGAAAAGCAGGCCGGGGATGAGCGAAGGGCGCATCGCCTTCATGTCTTCGCTGATCGGGTTATCGAGTACCCAAAGCTGCTCGCCTTCCGGTGCGAAATGCTCCGCTGCATCAGTGGGAAGGAAGGACCAAGTCACCGCTTCGTCCAACCCGCTGCCAGCCGCCGCGCGGCGCACTTTGCGCTCCAGCAATTGCTGCGAGGTTGCGGTTGGTCGAGCCACGCCGTCCATACGGGGCAAAGCGACGCTTTCGACTTTGTCGAGGCCGTGGATGCGCACCACTTCTTCAACGAGGTCAGCAGGCCCTTCGATATCGTGGCGACGCAGCGGGCATGTGACTTGCCAGTCTGCACCAACTTCGAAATCGAGGCTCTCAAGAATTCGGCGCTGCTCTTCTTCTGCGACTTCAACACCGCCCAACTTGGCAGTCATTGCCGTATCGAATGACACAACCTTGGCCTCGCTTGGAGGCGCGCCCGCTCCGATGGTCTCGCTGGCTTCGCCACCTGCGAGTTCGACAATCAAGCCGGTCAGCAAGTCCAGTCCATCCGCCAGAAACTCCGGATCAACGCCGCGCTCAAAACGCGTGCGCGCATCAGTGGCGAGACCCAGCCTGCGACCGGTCACACCGCATTGCGCAGGATCGAAATAGGCGATCTCAAGCAAAACGTCCGTGGTGTCATCCTGCACACCCGTGCCATCACCACCAATGACCCCCCCAATGCCGAGCACTTTCGCGTCATCGGCAATCACCGTCATGCTGTCGTCGAGCGTGTAGGTCTTCTCGTTGAGCGCCAGCACTTCCTCACCCGCCTTCGCGCGGCGAGCGACAACTGCGTCTTCCAGCTTGGCAAGGTCATAGACGTGTGATGGGCGACCAAAGGCGAGCATCAGATAGTTGGTCAAATCGACCAGCAGCGAGATCGGCTTTTGACCCGCGCTTTGCAGGCGTTGCCCAAGCCAGTCGGGTGATGGGCCGTTTTTAACGCCCTTGATCACGCGGCCATAGAATGCTGGGCAGCCTTCAGTATCATCGGTGCGGATTTCGACCGGACATGAGCCAGCAGCCTCAAACTTCGGGAAGGCAATCGGCTTAAGAGTGCCAAGCCCCGCCGCCGCTAGATCGCGCGCGATCCCATAGACGCCCATGCAGTCAGGGCGGTTAGGTGTGATCGCCACGTCAATGATTGGCGAAGAGCCGTGATATTTCGCGAAAGAGTGCCCGATGGGCGCGTCGTCCGGAAGCTCGATGATCCCATCGTGATCATCGCCCAACTCCAACTCGCTGACCGAACACATCATACCATTGCTCTCGACCCCGCGTATGGCGCTTTTGCGAAGCTCCATCCCGTTTGCGGGCACAACTGCACCGGGCAGGCCCAGCACGCCTTTCATCCCCGCACGTGCATTGGGCGCGCCGCAGACGACTTGCAGCGGATCGCCCTCACCTGTGTCGACAGTCAGCACTTGCAGCTTGTCAGCATCCGGGTGCTTGTCAGCCGTCAGAACATGCGCGACTGTGAAGCCCGCCAGCCGCTCTGCTGGGTCTTCAACACCTTCGACCTCAAGGCCAATTGCGTTCAGCGCATCGGTGATTTCCTGAAGCGACGCCTCTGTGTGGAGGTGGTCCTTCAACCATGTGAGTGAGAATTTCATGGGCGCGCTCCCACACCGGCAGATAGGGTCGGCTGATCATAGGGCGAGAAGCCATAATGGCTGAGCCAGCGCGGATCGCCATCGAAGAAGGCGCGCAGATCGTTCATACCGTATTTGAGCATCGCAATACGATCGATGCCGAGGCCAAAGGCAAAGCCTTGGAACTCGTCGGGATCAACGCCTGCCATCTCAAGGACACGGCGATTGACCATTCCGCTGCCGCCTAGTTCCATCCAGTCGTGACCTTCATCATCACCATGCCCGCCGACGACGCGGCGATTGCCCTCATTGGAATAGCCCACGTCAACCTCAACGCTTGGTTCAGTGAAGGGGAAGTAGGAGGGGCGCAAGCGCAGGACGATATCTTCGCGCTCGAAGAAGGCTTTGAAGAAGGTCTCAAGCGTCCATTTGAGGTGACCAAGGTGGATGTCGCGATCAACAACCAGCCCCTCAACCTGATGGAACATCGGCGTGTGGGTTGCGTCGCTATCAGAGCGATAGACGCGGCCCGGCGCAATCAAGCGGATTGGTGCGCCTTGCTCTTTCATCGAGCGGATTTGCACGGGAGATGTGTGCGTGCGCAGAAGCATCTGCCCACCATCGGGCGCAGCATCCGGGAAGTAGAACGTGTCATGCATCGCGCGTGCGGGATGGCTTTCATCCATGTTGAGCGCCGTGAAGTTGTGCCAATCATCTTCGATCTCAGGGCCGGTCGCAACTGCGAAACCGAGGTCCGCGAAGATCTCCGCCAGCTCATCCATCACTTGGCTGACGGGGTGCACCGAGCCACTTTTCATGTCAGGGCCGGGCAGCGTTAGGTCGATAGTCTCATTCGCGAGCTGTGCTTCAAGCGCGGCACTTTCCAGCTCCGCCTTCTTCGCTTCGAGAGCATCTGCCACTTCGCCGCGAACGGCTTGGATCGCTGGCGCCGCCTCTTTGCGTTCATCAGGGCTCATTTGGCCCAGCGTTTTGAGTGCGAGGCTTACCCAGCCCTTCTTCCCCAGCGCACCAACGCGCTGTTCCTCTAGCGCATCGAGCGTCGTCGCTGCGGCGATTGCCTCAAGCGTTGATTGCTTTTGTGATGATAGTTCAGTCATGTTTGAGCCCGTTTCACGTCAGCGCGTCCGCTAGCGTCAATTGCGCTCACTTGCAAAGCTGCAATCGCGTCCCGCTACGATTCCGCTTTGGCCGGGTCATGCAGGCCTTGTACCGCCTCACCTGCAATCTCCATCCGTGCACGCGCCGCAGCCATCAGAAATGGCTTGTCGATCTTGGCATAGGCGCTGGGTGACATTCCCATGAAACGCTTGAAATCACGAACGAAATGCGCCTGATCGTGATACTGATAGTCCAATGTGCTGAGCCATTTGAGCGAAGGGTCGAGCATGAATTGAGCAAGACTCCGAAAGAAACGCTGCCGCCTAAGCAGCAATTTGGGGGTGAAGCCAAAAGCGCGCTTTGACAGGCGCTCTAGCGACCGAATGTTCATCCCAACTCTATCGGCCAATTCCGCAACTGTGGCGAGCTCCGGATCAACCAGCGCCGTGTTGATCGCATTGATCGTGTCGAACGCCGCGCAGGGTTCGAACGGAAGCTGCTCCATATGCGCCTCGATCAGCGCCAATTCCTCCGCAAAGTCTCCGCTGCTTTGAGCAAGCGCTTTGGCCAAAGGCGCAAAGGCGCTGAAGGCTGGATCACGCATGCCATCGGTGACCTTATCCGCGTAGCCGCTCGCATGGACGTCAAACAGGCACGCCCAGCCAAGCGGCATTAGGCCGATACCCCAGCCTCTGCCCGTGCCGTTCTGGAACCGAGCCGCCTTGCTAGTTGGACCAGAGACGGAGAATGCCGGCACTTCCTCAAGCGGGCCGTCGCCAATCGCTGTCCTCGACCACCCCTCTTCCATAAACCGCAAATTCGCCCATTCCGGATGGAGGTAGTCTTCCAGGACCGGCTCTTTCGGCGATGTCTGCACATCGGAGCGGTAATAGGTGGTCACATAGGGTGCGAGCTTTGGGCTTGGCAGCGCAAAGCGTATCGAGACAGCATTTCCCAGATCCGATTGCATTGTGCTGCTTTGTGCCGCCTAATTCCCCAAACCCAAAGGGACGTTAGCGACGGCAAGCGGTGTAGGAAAGCTGCAAAGTGAAACGAGAGCTTACGCCCCATCCTCGCGCTTGGGTTCATCGAGCGTTTGCGCAGCGCTGCCCCAGATCCGCGCGCGCGCTTCCATGAAGGACGAGAGGATTGGGTGATCGAGCGCGGCATAGGCGCTCGGCGTCATCGTCATGAACTCGGTGAATTCGCGCGTGAACTGGGCTTGATCGTGATACTCCTCATCCATCGCCTCAGTCCAACGCGCGCCGCGGGTAAGCATGAAGCTCGATAGGCTGCGCATGAAGCGCTGGCGGCGCATCAGCAGCTTGGGCGAGAAGCCGAAGTAGCGGTGGCACATGCGCTCCAAAGTCCGGATACTCATCCCACATTCGCTCGCCAAGTCGCCGACGGCGAGATGCTCTCCGCTGACCAGCGCCGTGTGGATGCGCATGATCTTGGGCTCATCGCGATTGGGCTGCATGAGCTTATCGAGCTGCTCTTGCAGGAAAGCCAATTGTTGCTCGCTGCTAACCGAGGGGTCGCACAACACATCAGCAAAATGCGCAAAACGCGCAAATGCCGGATGAGCAGCACCATCTGCAACCACATTGGTTAGATCGGTCGCGGGCACATCCATGAACCTCGCCCAGCCCAAGGGCAGGAAGCCGATCCCCCACATCCGTGTCTTGCCAAGTACGAAGTGATTGGGGCGCGAACTTGGCCCTGTCGCAGTGAAGGGCGCTTCGTCTGACACCGTCCCGTCAATCTCAGCGCGCGGGGCGTTATGCGCAAAGAAGCGAATATTGCCCCATTCAGGCTGCAAGTAGTCTTCAACCCGCTCGCCATCCTCGCAGTCAATCGCGAGCTGGTAAAAGGTCGTGAAGCATCCCGTAAATTGCGGCGGCGGCGCGTAGAAGCGTGCGCGGACCGAAACTCCGGCTTCTTCGTCAGCGGATTTGGCCTCCGCTTTCATCACAAAACTGTCTGATTGTTCCCCCATGCGCGGAAACATGCAGCACTTGGCGCAAATGTACAAGTCTTATGGCGGCTTTCTACAAGAAGCCCGGTTGGCCTGCGCCAAAACTGCGACAAATGCCAAAAGGGCCTCAGCGATTCTCTCGCCGAAGCCCTGTTTGCACAAGCTACCCAAAGTAGGAAAGCTGTTTATGTGGCTTACGCTGGAAGCGCGCTCTTCGCTTGAGCGATGATCGCTTTGAACGCTGCTTCTTCGTTCATGGCGAGATCAGCCATAACCTTACGGTCAAGCTCGATACCAGCCAGCTTTACGCCGTGCATGAACTGCGAATAGGTCAGACCTTCCGCGCGCACAGCTGCGTTGATGCGTTGGATCCACAAGGCGCGGAAGCTGCGCTTCTTCACTTTGCGGTCGCGGTAGGCGTATTGGCCGGCCTTCTCAACGGCTTGGCGCGCTACGCGAATGGTGTTCTTGCGGCGACCGCGATAGCCTTTGGCTTGGTCGAGGATCCGCTTGTGCTTTGCGCGTGTGGTCACACCGCGTTTGATGCGAGGCATATCTCTATCTCCTGACTATGCGATCAATCGAGCCCGTAAGGGGCCCATTTCTTGATGGTCTTCGTGTCAGCGTCGGATACGACCGATGTGCCACGGTTTTGGCGGATATACTTCGCATTGTGGTGAGTCAGACGGTGACGCTTACCTGCGACGCCGTGCTTGATCTTACCGGTAGCGGTGATTTTGAAGCGCTTCTTCACACCGCTTTTGGTCTTAAGCTTGGGCATTTTCATCTCCTTTGATCAGAGACACGTGAAACCGGCCCTGGCAGCCCTTGTCGCCAGGCAGGCCCTTCGATTCGTGTCGTTGAAGGAGCGCCACATAGGGCGACGATAGCCAGTAGGCAAGCGATTTTAGAGGGGATTTGCCCCTGGAGCGGGCCGCCCGTGGACCACGCAAGGGTACGCTTTGAAAATAATCGGATCCGCCGCAAGGCTCTGAAAGCAGGCGCTTATTCGCCAGATCACGCAGCTTAACTGTGACCTTCCAGTTTCCAACGGGCGAATTCGGATAGGATTGAGCAGCAATAAGCATCGTCCCACTCTGCCGTAATTACGCCGTGTAGGAAAGCGAACAAATGGCTGAGATGGCTTGAAAATCCACCTGCGCGATGAGCATAGTATCGTCATGCTCGTTTCAGCGCTCAAATACGGCCTCGCCAATCTCACACGCTTCTCAGGGCGCGATGGCCAAGCGCCATTCTGGCTCTATGTTTTGATGACGTTTCCGCTGATCTTTTGCGCGGTGGCCGCAGTGATGTTTAGCGAGATTGCCAGTGCAATGGAGCGGGCTCAGGAATTTGCACAGGCCAATCCTGACAAGGCCACAATCACTCGAGGCCCAGGATCATACCGGATCAGCATCAACGACCCTGCCTATGACATGGGGCTGGACACGAACTTTCTATTTGGAGGGATGCTTTTAATCGGAGCGGTCGCGATCATTTTATACGCAGCCGCTGTGTGCAGAAGGCTGCATGACCGTGGTTATCGCGGCTGGTGGGGCGTAGTCCCGGCAGTGTTGTTTTTCGCTTCGGGCGGCTCGATGGCCTCTGTCTTTGGCGCATTGCCGGCTGAACCGGACCCCGCCACATTCTTTGCCATTTGGCTTCTGACGATGACATACAATGTCAGCCTGATTGTCTTGGTCATCCAATGCGCTCTACCCGGAAAGCCCGAGGCCAATCGCTTTGGTGAAGTGCCACCTAAGACGGGGATCTAAGGTCAGAAAAAGCGCGATTGCCCGTTTCTGCGAGCCACTGCGCAAAGTTACCGCTCGCAATAGGCACGGCCTCTTCTGGCAAATCAGCGGTCCAGATATAGGCGTCCGCTTCCATCTCACCATAACCATCCCAGCCATCAACGGGGAGCTTTTGGCGGGTGTAATCCGCGCCCTCAAACGCGTCGATTGCGGCAATGTCGACTTCGCTTGCTTCATGCAAAGTGCCATGAACGATGGTCGAAAACCGCGCCTGTGTAGGGATCAAAGCCGGGTACCAGCCGCCCGCATCAGGAATAGCATAGAGCGCGCCTTGAGTGGTCGCGGGTGCGCCTAGGCCTAGGCCAGCGAGAAACGGCCAATCGCCCAGCCCCTCTTGCAGAACTCCGTAGAAGAAGAGGTGAGTTGGTTGTTCAGACATCGTCGCTCTCGATCCGCGTGGACAGCCAAGATCGGCATGGTTCACTCCAAGAAAATCTGCGCGTCACCTGCATCACTCCTCTGGTAACCCCGCCACCAATTCCAGCGTATACCAGCTGCACGATACAGGAACTCAGATCATGGCATATCCCTATCTTGAATTGCTCTCCACTCCCGATGTGGTCGAAGCGCAGGTTGAAAATGGCACACGCGAACAGTGGGACGGCTTTGACGGTGCGCGCGATTTCACTTTCTTTGATGATAATGCTCGCGCCTTTATCGCCCAGAGAGACAGCTTCTACATCGCCAGCAATTCAGCGAGCGGCTTTCCCTATTTGCAGCATCGTGGCGGGCCTGAGGGCTTCTTGAAAGTGATCGGTGACACGCGCTTTGGCTTTGCGGATTACAGCGGCAACCGCCAATATATCACGACCGGCAATGCCAAGAGCGACGACCGCGTTTCGCTGTTCCTGATGGATTATGCGCGCAGGAAGCGGATGAAAATATTGGCGCGGATGCAAGTGGTCTCAGCCGCCGACAATCCCAAGCTTGCCGCGCAGCTGATCGACAGCGACTATCACGGTAAGGTTGAGCGGCTGATGGTGTTTGATCTCGTCGCCTATGATTGGAATTGCCCTCAACACATCACGCAGCGTTTTAGCAAAGCAATGGTGCAAGAGGCGCTTGCGCAAGTACAAGCAGAGAATGACGAGCTCCGCAGACAATTGGCCGAGGCGCGGGGCGAGTGAGCGCGCCTAGTCCAGCTCCCGCTCTTCGATGATGGAGAGCGGCATTGGCAATGCGCCGCCTTGCAGCGCGATGGCGATCTCATTCGCCTCTTTCTGAGAGAACCCGCCGGAAAGTTGCAATTGTCCGGCTAAGATTGGCTCTTGGATGATCGGCGCGGAGAGGATCTCCCCATCGAGCACCATGGCCATCGGGCGATTGACGCTATCGCTGGTTATCTGCGCGAGTTTGCGCCCGCCTTCACTATCGAACTGGATGAAGACAGCAGGCTGATCGGTCCTTTGATCGGTTGCGGCGCGGGCCTCGATAATATGACGTCCACGCAGTGCTCCCAGCCGCTTAACCGCCATGGGAGGTCCCGTGCGTGAGGGGAGCACTTGGCTGCCCACCGGCGCAATGCCCTCAGCCAGTTGCTGCGGAGTGGCGGTCTCATCGACCATCCGAAAAGCCATTTCGCCTGTTACGTCGATGGTGCTGGCGATGATCTCTTTTGAGTTCGAGCCAGAGACATCCAGCACGATACCGCCTGTGCGATCGGTGCTGATGCGATGCAGGGTCAGCCCGGTCTGCTCTAATCTGCGGCTAAGCACCTCTTGCGTGGCCGCATAGAGCTCTGCGCGCTTGTCCTCTTCGGCTGGGAGAGTGGTGTCATTGGTCGCAAGGACATATTGATGCGTTGGCCCCGTAAGTGAGGCGACGCTGTCGCAGGCCGCAAGGCTCAATCCTGCCAGTGCGAGGATGGCGGCCCTCCAAAGCTGAGCGAATATCTGCGTCATTCTGTCCCTCCTGTGAGCCCTGATGATACCTTAGGGACCTGCGGCTCTTTCGTCACCGCGTCAGGATCAGTCTTTCCCAATCGGAAAGCTAAAGCCGCCTGAACTTGGCAGGATTGTGGCCTGATTTGACTCTCTGATATTCGGAGCCAGCTCTGATGATCCCATGGCCGCCAGCACGTCCTCTATCCGCGCCGCATCGCCGAGCGCGATCACGCTGCCATCGCTGTCCGCATCCAGAGGATTGCCTTGCCAATCGGACATGACCCCGCCCGCGCCTTCGACCACGGGCACAAGCGCGGCGTAGTCGTGGAGCTTAAGCCCCGCCTCCATCACGCAATCGATATGGCCACTCGCGAGCAATGCGTAATTGTAGCAGTCGCCGCCATAGATCGGGAATGGCGTTTTGGGATAGGCGTTGGTGACAAGGTTGAGATAGGCATCGGTCTGATCCGCGTCGAAGCAATGCGGGCTGGTGGTGGCGACAGACATTCCCTCGACAGCGGCGCATGGGCGCGATCTCACGGGCTTGCCATTAAGCGTGGTGCCCTCGCCAATGCGGCCCACCCAGCGCTCTTTCTGGATCGGCTGGTCGATCACGCCGAGGACCGGCCAGCCATCCTGCATCAGCGCAATCAGTGTACCGAAAATCGCACGGCCCGCGATAAAGCTCTGCGTGCCGTCAATCGGGTCGAGCACCCATTGCCGCCCGGCGCCTTCATTGCGTGTACCGTATTCTTCGCCGATAATCCCGTCATCCGGGCGCTCGGCCTCGATGATGGCGCGCATGGCTTGCTCAGCGGCGCGGTCGGCTTCGGTCACGGCGGAGCTGTCGGACTTGGTCTCGGTCACAAAGTCAGCGCGGAAGAACGGACGGATCGCTTCACCGGCAGCGTCGGCGAGGCGGTTGGCGAGTTTTAGATCGGCTGGAGTCATACTTCACTCCAATAGCGAAAGGCTTCGTCTTGCCTAGCCTTCACATAGGCTTTCGCCTCCGCGCCCTCCCATTCCAGCGGGAACGGCTGAGCGATCGCGTCTCCCAAATGCGCGCGGGCCACGAACCAGCCCTGCCCCGGTAGCCCATCGGATTGGCGAACGACAAGAACGGCGAGATCAGGTTCACCCGCAATCCGCCCATCTTGATCGATACTATCGAGCACCTTGCACAGTTGCCGCATCTTGGGCCGCGTGAAACGGTATCCCAAGAGCTGAAGCATCTGCGAATAGGTGAGCGCGTTCCCCGCTCGGGCAGCGCCTATGAGGATTTCGCGGACTTCAGCCGGATCGAACATTCAAACAAAGTGCCAAACGGCCTAGAGGGCCGCAAGGGCGCCAAAAAGATGGGGGCCCGCCCGCAGCGGGTCCGCACCCCGGACTTGATCCGGGGGAAGGACGTCTAGCGAGGACGCGCCCGCGGATGCGGGTGCGCAAACCAAGACTCAATCAAACAAGCTGCTGACGCTGCTCTCATCCGCAATCCGGCGGATCGCTTCACCTACCAGCGGGGCAATCGTCAGAGCGCGGATGCGGTTGGATTCTAGCGCGGACTCGGTGAGTTGGATCGAGTCTGAGATCACCAGCTCCTCCAGTTTCGAGCCGTCTATGCGCGCCACCGCTCCGCCTGAGAGGACGCCATGGGTGATATAGGCAGCGACTGACTTTGCGCCGCCTTCAAGCAGAGCCTCAGCTGCGTTGCAGAGCGTGCCGCCGGAATCGACGATATCGTCGATCAGGATGCAGTGGCGTCCGGCGACCTCGCCGATAATGTTCATGACTTCGCTTTCACCAGGGCGATCGCGGCGTTTATCGACGATGGCGAGCGGAGCGTTGTCGAGACGTTTCGCCAGCGCGCGAGCACGGACCACACCGCCGACATCAGGTGAGACTACCATCAGCTCTCGCTCACCATAGCGTGCCTGAATATCGGCGGCCATGACGGGGGCTGCATAGAGGTTGTCGGTCGGAATATCGAAGAAGCCTTGGATCTGGCCTGCGTGGAGATCGACCGCGAGCACACGGTCAGCGCCTGCCTCTGTGATCAGGTTCGCAACCAGCTTGGCAGAGATCGGCGTGCGCGGGCCGGGCTTGCGGTCTTGGCGCGCATAACCGAAGTAGGGCACCACTGCCGTAATCCGCTTGGCCGAGGCGCGTTTGAGCGCATCGATGCAGATCAGCAGCTCCATCAAATTGTCATTCGCCGGATAGCCCGTGGGCTGCACCAGAAACACGTCTTCGCCGCGCACATTTTCGTGGATCTCGACAAAGATCTCTTCGTCAGCAAAGCGGCGAACGCTTGCATCGGTCAAAGGGATTTCGAGATAGGCTGCAATGGCCCGTGCGAGCGGCAAGTTTGAATTGCCTGACATGATCTTCATGGAAGCGAATCCCCGTCCTTGATGTGATGGGGACTCGCCTAGAGCAGCGTCATGCAATTGCAACAGAGTGGATGTGGGTTGTCGTCAGTCCTGATCAGATTGCTGGCCGGGCTTCAACCGAAAGATCGAGTGGGATTTGCGAGATGTTCTTCAAAGCGACATTGATTTTGCCAATGGTTCGGCTTGAAACCCACCGCTGCCCCGTGAAGCCCCTTGGCATAGGTGCCGCCAGAGACGATTCGGCTGCCATTGCTCTGAAAGATGCCAGCGCATTCGGGCAGTGGGAACGCATTGGGGTCTTCGCGCTCACCCTGACAGGCAAGCGCTGTGTCCTTGTCGCCTTCATGACGCCAACTGATCATCATCTGCTCGTCGGCTTCGAACGTGTAGTTTTTAACCTCACCCGGCGCGTGGCGAACGACTTCGTCATTATCGGCGCCACCGCTTTGCGAGCCGCCTTCAGGAGCCCCTTGCGAACAGGCCGCAAAGAGCAAGCTTGCGGTGAGGATCATCGCTGATTTTGTCGGAAGAAACTTCATGATGGCACCCCTTAAATTCGTGTGAGTGCGTTAGCGCATAGGTTTCTAAGGTGAGGTTAAGGAGCTGAGCGACCTAGAGTTTCGCAAGAAGCTTGCGCGCGCGGCTCGCGACTGATTTGCGCTGATCGCTGCTCAGCCGTTCGAGATGCGGTTTGAGCCATTCGCGCAATGCCGCATCATCGGCCGACCACTTGAACAAAGCCTCCATCGTGTTGTTGAGCACAATCCAATCATCATGCTCGGCAAGATTGCGCTGCATGATTGCCTGCGCCGCCGCCTTTTGCTGCGCGCTCATATCCCGCTCTAGCGCTTCAAACAGCTTGGCGAGAGTCCACTGTGCAGAGGGCTGATCGAGCGCGCCGATCTCCTCAACGAAGCGGTCAATGTAGGGCACGAGCAATTCATGCCGCTCTGCTTCCACCCGGCGCATGGCGTTGGAGACGCGAAGACGCACGACCTCATCATCGCTGCGATAGCAAAGGTAGAGCTCACTAAACCGGCTGGGGTTCGCAAGCACCGTCTCAACCACCTCAATCGTGCGGCCCAATGAATTGGGGTGGCCGCCGGTGAGCATGGTTTCGAAGGGTTCGGTCAAATCGCTTCAACTCCGATGCGGCGTAATCCGGTGTTCGCCTCTGATCCAGCGCACTGTGCCGGAGCTGGCGCGCATGACCACGCTATCGGTGGTCATAATCGTCGCGCCGGTTGATTTCTTGCGCTTCTTCACGCCGTCGAGCAGCGAGCCTGAGGTTACGCCGGTTGCGGCAAAAATGCAGTCGCCTCTGGCAAGGTCATCCAGCTTGTAGATGCGGCTCAAATCTTCGATGCCCCATTTCTTGGCGCGCGCTTTTTCGTCGTCATTGCGGAAGACGAGGCGACCATTGAACTGGCCGCCGACACAGCGCAGAGCTGCTGCTGCTAGCACGCCTTCGGGCGCGCCGCCTTGGCCCATATAGATGTCGATGCCGGTGTCTTGGTCGGTCACCGCAATCACGCCTGCAACGTCTCCATCGCCGATCAGGTGCACACCGCAACCCAGCGCGCGTAGCTCTTCAATCAAAGCAGCGTGGCGCGGGCGGTCGAGCACGCAGACATTGATATCAGCTGGCTCCTTACCCTTTGCAGCGGCGACGGCTTGAACATTCTCAGTGACGGATTTTGCGAGGTCGATCACGCCTTCGGGCAGGCCGGGGCCAACTGCAAGCTTGTCCATGTACACGTCAGGCGCATTCAGAAGGTCGCCTTCTTCCGCTGCGGCCAGCACGGCAAGCGCATTGGGGCCAGCTTTGGCGGTTATGGTGGTCCCTTCCAGCGGGTCGAGCGCGATGTCGATCTTCGGCCCTTTGCCCGGCGCGCCGCCAACCTTCTCACCGATATAGAGCATCGGCGCTTCGTCGCGTTCGCCTTCACCGATGACGACCGTGCCGTCCATGTAGAGATTATCGAAGGCCCGGCGCATCGCCTCAACCGCGGCAGCATCAGCGGCTTTTTCATCCCCGCGACCGATCATTTGAGCCGCCGCAACAGCAGCCGCCTCTGTTACCCGGACCATTTCGAGCACAAGCACGCGGTCAATGGCGTTCTCTTGGTTCTCGTCTTTCGTTGCCAGAACATCTGTGCCAAATGACGGGTTTGCGGGGGTGTTCATGCGAAATTCAGTCCTTTTGGTGTGTGCCTGCGCTCCCGCGCTTAGACTTGGAGGAACGGGCTTGTCGAGCAATGCTGCCACACTGTTCCCGAAAACAACCGCGCTTTTGGGGGTTGGTGTGTTGCTTGCAGTGGCATCGCCTTTGGCCGCGCAGGATGACGGCAGCATTACATCTAGCGATGATGATGCCGCCGCATCGGAGGAAAGCGCTCCGGCACCTCCCCGCCCTTTCGACGGTCTCAACCTGTCGGTGACAGTGCCCAAGAACGAATCCGATGCTCTGCTCGAACAGGATTGCGAGGAAGAGGCGGATGCGGCGAAGATCACCAATGAGATCGTCGTCTGCCGCCAATTGGGCGAGGCGAGCGATGGGTCTTGGAACCGCGAGGATTTTGAGCGGCGCTATGCTCAGCGCACGCAAGGCGAGCAGCCTGTTGATGTGGCTGGCGGCGGTATTTTTCGCGGGCCAGCGACGGTGGGCGGGCTGTGTGTGATACCGCCTTGCCCTGCCGAAGCGGCCATCATGATCGATGTCGAAGCTTTGCCACAAGCGCCTGAGGGATCGGACGCCGACCGGATCGCGCGGGGCCTTCCGCCATTGGGCCGCGAGGCTGAGCTTTCACCTGAAGAGATCGCTGAGCGCCGCCGGGCGCTTGGCCTCGATGCGCCGCCTATTCCTGAGGCAGCGCAAGAGTGAAGCTGCGGGGCGCGCTTTGGTTGGCCCTGGTGGCCACCGGCATCGCCCCAACTTCAGCGCTCCAAGCTCAAGATGAACCTCAGACAACCACCACAGAAGATGGGCGGCTGGTCATTGATCTGACGCAGCCCA
>JBCBHD010000022.1:0-17805 GCA_038526115.1 Pseudomonadota bacterium
CACCAGTCTTCGCCATGCGATACCTCTCTATTTGCTTTCGCCACGTGTCAGCAGAAACGCCAGGAAGCCAAGAGCGAATACTCCATCGAGAGCCAACACCACGCTGACGATCAAATCTCCACCTTCGCCAAACGTCTCTGGTCCGAGCAGTGCGACAACACCAAATTTGCCAATGACACCGGCCCACAAAGCGGGCGCAAACCGCACAGGATCACGAGCAACGAGCAGGTAGATCACGCCAAAACAGAAAACCAAAAGACCGATGATACGCGCATCGATCGTCGCTTCTGGCGAAAGCATGCCCGCGATACCAATCACAAAGTTGAAGATGGTGGCCATCCAAAAGAAGCTGCGCCAGCCTTTGCCAACCCTAACCTCTCCACCCAACTGAGCTCCGATTTGCGCGACACTCATGGCGCTTCATCCCCAGTGAAAGGCTGGCTGTCAGTGTGACCGCAACCATAAAGGGTGGAGTCCCCAAGCGTCACCGTCGCGGTGAAGGGGTAAGAGCGATCGCTCATCCCATCGCTGCAATCGCCTGGCGTTATCGCGATCTGCAATGGCTGGTCATTAATTTCACCAGAATATCCGAGACCACTGTTTCCCGCAAAGCGTTTCAGCGAGATTGTGGTCCCATCAAGCTCCTCTGGAGACGAATACTCGGCACTCTCGCCATTGATTTCGAAACCCCAGAAAGGCTCGGTACCAAGCAGATACAGCGTTTCATTAGCGCTTATCCCGTCATACGGTTCAGTGCTGGTGCTGATCGCATCTCCATCGCTCTGAGCACAGCCCATCAGCGTTATGAAGATCGCAGCCATGCTCGCTTTCGCAAGCTCGGTCATCGTGCATCCCTCCCCTCAGAAGGTTGAGCCTACAACGCCGGACACGCAAACGCAAAAGGCGGGCTCCGACAGGAACCCGCCTTCGCA
The DNA here is from genome assembly GCA_038526115.1 of Pseudomonadota bacterium. Taxonomy (GTDB): domain Bacteria; phylum Pseudomonadota; class Alphaproteobacteria; order Sphingomonadales; family Sphingomonadaceae; genus Erythrobacter. The sequence goes on from JBCBHD010000022.1 coordinate 933, forward strand.
TTTCTGGTTGTGAGCCAATACTGGCTTATTGCGGCATCAGGACCGTGTCGATCACATGTACCAGACCGTTGGACGCTTCTACGTCTGTCGCAGTCACAGTTGAAGTGTTGCCAGCGGCATCAGTCAGCACGACAGCGCCATCCACCACAGCAGCGGTGAAAGTACCGCCGCCAACTGTCGTCACGGTGTAACCCGCATCGCCAGCTTCTTCGATCGCAGCCGTCAATGTTGCGGCATCAACTGCGCCCTCGACAACGTGGTACTGCAGGATCGCACCCAGCGTTTCCGTGTCGTTGGTTGTCAATTCGGTGAGTGTTGCTTCATCGATCTTCGCGAATGCATCATTGGTCGGTGCGAAGACTGTGAACGGGCCTTCACCCGACAGTGTTTCGCCAAGGCCTGCGGCTGTCACGGCTGCAACCAGCGTCGAGAATGTTTCGTCGCCCTGGGCCACTTCGACAATGGTCCCTGCAGCGGTAGCTTCTTCTGCGACCGCCGTCTCATCGGCGCTTTCGGTTTCGGTGGTTTCGCCACCGCAAGCCGCAAGCGACAAAGCGATAGCCGAGACGATTGAGAACTTAAGGGTTTTCATGAGTAAGTCCTTGAATTTGAATAATTGATTGGTGCGAGGCTTTGTGTACGAGGACACGCATTGGAACCGCGAGCCCTTTGCATATACGAATGGACCACGCTCGCGGATGTTCCGAAAAAGATTTCAAGTGTGCGTAATATAGTTACGCAAGTTGGTAAGTTCGGTGGAACCTGACCGGCCCTCTTCGGTTACAACTGCATGCATTTCACCCCTACCCGTGCAGCCGGTCTCGACCGCCTGGCTGAGTTCCTACCGCGCGCCGGCCGAGCTTACGCCAACAACCGCAACCATGATGACGGAGAGCGAGCCGGTTTCGGGCGCACAAATGTCTCCCAATTGTCGCCTTGGCTCCACACCAGGCTGCTTGGCGAGGCTGAAGTGATTGATGCGGTTCTCGGCGAACACAGCCCAAGCGCATCGGAGAAATTCATCGCCGAGGTGTTCTGGCGGATTTACTTCAAAGGCTATCTCGAGCAGCGCCCCAGCGTATGGAGAGCCTATTGCGATGGGCGAGATAAGGCGCTGGCAGAGGTGAAGCACAATGCCGGCCTCCGTACAGCTTATGATGAGGCGACCGAAGGACGGACCGGAATTGATACATTCGATCACTGGGCACGCGAGCTCGTCGACACCGGTTACCTCCACAATCACGCGAGAATGTGGTTCGCGAGTATTTGGATCTTTACGCTGAAGCTTGATTGGCAGTTGGGAGCAGACTTCTTCCTGCGCCACCTGATCGATGGCGACGCGGCATCCAACACTCTGAGCTGGCGCTGGGTCGGCGGCCTCCATACAAAAGGCAAGACCTACCTTGCGCGGCAAGACAATATTGCGCGTTACACCGCCAACCACCCTGATGGCCCTTTCAAGGCCGATGGCCTGGCTGATGATGCCCCTGCTCTGTTTGAGGAAAATGACCACGCTCGGCAAACGCTAGAGCTGCCCCGCACCGTTCCAGCGAGCATGTTCGAGCAACCTTATGCGTTGCTCTTGCACGACGAAGCGGCAAGCCATGTTCCGCTCGATTTGCCCGCCGCTCCGGCGTTGATCATTGGTGCTGCTCGCCCCGACGCACGCAGCCCCGACAATGTAGCTGAGAAGACGCGCGAGTTTGCCAACGAAGCGATCAGCAACAGCATGACTGAAGCGGCCCACAGCTTTGGCTGTGAAGCCGTGGAATGGTCTTCAGGAGATAGTCTGTCAGACTGCCTGATGGACACCGGTGTCGAACGGATTGCCATTCCTTATTTGCCGATCGGATGGACGCGAGACGCCTTGATGCCGGAACTGGCGCCGCTGGTTGACAGCGGCCGGGCCGTAGTCCTGCTAAACAGCCTTGATCGCGCAACGTGGCCGCACGCCAAGGCCGGCTTCTTTGGCGTCAAGAAGAAGATCGAGGGCGTGCTTGGTGAACTTGGCATCTCCGGCGAGAATCAGAATGCACAAGCCGCGCTTCCGCTGAACTAATCGATGCTGACTGGACCGCCGCCAGCGCCCCCGCATGCTGTGTGCTGTTTCAGCAAAGCTGCCTCGTTCGGCACAGAAGGAGCCGACAAGGTGTACTGAAAGCCAGAAAAGCTGTTCACCTGAAGCATGTCGCCCCCGGGCGCTCGATACCGCGAGGTGAATGCCTTGTAGCGTTCTTCCAATTGGTTCTTTGCCGCGTCACGGGCCGCGCCGACAGCGTTGGGTACCTTACGACTGATCCGGCGGATCTCCCACCGATGCGCATTCGGATTGCCCGGCGCTGCAACCATCGAGACCAGAACCGTGGTGGGATTGCCGCCGCTCGACGTGAAAGTCCCCTGCATGGATTGCGTCTCGCAAGCCGCGGTCACGCCTTTCATCCCGGCCAGCGCACCATTATCGAACCGACCATCGGCAAGATAGCCGATGATACCAGAGAACGAGCCACGATAGCGATTGTTGATGCGATTGGTTTCACCGCGCCCGGCAGATCGGCTTTTCGATGGTTCGGGATTACGATCGGTCCCTGGCTTGATGGCTGTATCCCACTGCACTCCTTCAAGCGCTTCAATCCCGTCGCCAAGGCACAGGCCATCGACACATGCGCGACCATCTTTCGTGTACTGCGCTGCAGCTGATACACTCATCAAACCACCGGTCGCGAGTGCAGCAAGAAACGCTGCGATCCTGACTGCCATATTTCCCCCCCTCTCAAATCACTCGGAATGTCATGCCCAACCGATCACGGCGTGAATTGTAAGGCCTCGCCAATCTGGAGTTAACCGAGCGATTACGCTTGTTCGCTATGCCTAGACCCGCAAACCAACGGGGTCGTTTACCATGCAATATCCCAATCGGATTCAGGCTGCGCTGATGTTTGATGAGCGCATCGACATCCTTGAAGCGGCCGTGCGCGATTTCGCCAAGGTCGAAGAGATGAAGACCGGATCGACCTTCAACGTGCCGGAATCTAACCCCGGTACATTCTACAGGTTGTTTGGCAGCGGAGAATTGATGCTGACCTTCGAGTATATCGAAGGCCCTGCAAACCCTGATGCATTTCGCGGTTCGCTGTCTTCTTCGGTTACGGGTATTCTTTGCCCGGACATTCGCCAGCGACTTGAGCGTTCAAAAAGCCATATACTGGTTGAGGCATCGCACGGCGCGCTCGGCGGTGTAGAAGAAGATCCAAAGATCGCCGCAATGTTCAAAGAGATCGGGCGTCGACCTTCGGGGTTCAGCCAGGCTGAATTCGAGCGCAGGTTGGAAGTTCTAGCATTGATGAGCCGCATCGTTACCGACCATGCCAAGCCAAGTGCGGTTCACTGGACACAATCAGACCAACTCTTCCCTGGAGAAGCCTTCGATGAATTCGCCGCTGCGGCGCCGCCCAGCCCGCTGCACATCCACCCCTATCTGTTCGGTTCCCAGAAAGCCCTTGGCGAAAAACAAGCCGTAGGCATCAGAACCTTTGGCGCGCGTCACTGGCTGGGTCGTGAAATCCTTATCGAACCCAACATCCTGCCGTGGGCTGCAAACTACGAAACCATTCTTGCCTTCATCCGGATCGCGACAATCGAAAACGGATATGTCATTCCCGATGGCGATACTTTCGGGCCGGAAGACAGAAGCCTGTCCTATAAGGTCACTTATCACGAAGCAGGCGAAACAGAGGATGATCTGACCGCCGAAGAAGGCGGCGTCCCGCTGTACAAGCTTACCCCGCTAAAACACGTCGAGTTTGACTTTCTCGATCCGGACCATGTTCCCGATGAGAACGTGATCGACGACAAGGCCTTCCCGGCCAGTCTGATGCCGGATGACCAAGAAGCCAAAATGGAAGCGGCAAACCAGTGGCAGCAAAGCCGGAAACTTGCCGAAGGGATTGGTGCCACTTTTGAGGTGCGTGCGCGTGACACTACCGGCGAAACTCCTCCGGAGCCACCAGAGCCCAAGCCAACGCAAATAAGCGCGCCTACGGCGAGCAATCCCGGCCTTCCAGCCGTATCTGGAAGAGGTCTTCGTGCGAAGGTGTTTGGCCGCAAGCAGGCCTGATCGGCAGGTCGACAAGACCGTTTGCCGATCAGCACCTAGTCAGTCTGCTACATGACTTTGTCAGGCCGCTCGTCGTGCTTGTGCTTTTCGCTCTTGCCGAAAATCCGCTCAAGCCGTTGAGCCAGAGTATTCGCCGCTTTTCGAGCTGCCGTATCAACGTCACTTGCATGCTCGGTAACACCAACGGGTTTGCCACCACGCGGACGTGCTTCGATCATACAGGTCTTGTCATCTGCCCCGCCCTTTCGAGCGTTCTCATCCGATACATGCACTTCCAATCGCGTCAGGCGATCCTCGAACCGGGATAGTTTCGCGCGCACAGCGTTTTCGATCCGTTCGGCGACATTCTCTGTGCCCATCACCGAACTATCGGAGTTGAACTGGAATTGCATGTCGGACATGAGGCTCTCCCTTCTCAAGTGCATCTTCGATGGCTTTGAAATGGGGATGAACAGGCCAATTTCCAGTGAAATCGGCTGTCGATTTATTGACTGGCGAGAGCCTCGGCTTCGCGCTTCGCTGCGCGCGCAGCGTCAGCTGCAGCACGCTCCGTTGCAGACTTGCGAGCCTGATCAGCAAGCGCACGCCAGGTTTGCTCGGAACGCAGTTCGCGTTGCCGTACATTTTCAAGTGTCGCCTTTTCGGCAGCAGCGGCCGCGGCATCGGCGCGCTCGGTATAGAATTCATAAGTCTGGGCCATTGGTGGTCCTGAGTTTAAGGGTTGGAGGATTGGAAAAGGGCGAGGTGGGCGGGTGTGCCGACCGTTCGTCACACCCACCTGCAAAACTCAATCAGCCGCTGTCAGGTTGACTGCGGCTTCTTTGCCATTGCGGCCAACTTCAACTTCGAAATTGACGCGTTGGTCTTTGTCCAGCGACTGCATACCAGAGGCCTGAACGGCGCTGATATGTACGAAGCTGTCGTTCGAACCATCGTCGGGCTGGATGAAGCCATAGCCCTTGTCAGTGTTGAAGAACTTTACTGTGCCAGTTTTGGCCATGTGGGTGTCCCTTTCAGAGAACATGGTGTGCCGACGAGCGAGAGTGCTCGAAGGTCGTGCATCAAATCGTCCAGTGAAAGGAAGTCGTCGTCTGGTTTACGCCGGGGGCATTCGAAGCCAAGCGGCGGCAAGTCAAATTTCGAAGTCCGTCGCAATTTTCGACGTCAGCGAAAACGCATTAGCAGGTCTTGTGGAAAACTCCTAATTTGACCGCTCTGACCGACAGTTACAGCTATCGGGGCAAGCGTCTTCATGATGCTGGTGTTGTCGCAAGATACAGGGCAAAGACAATCATGATGCTGTCCTCAAGACCCCGCCCTCACCTACGCAACGCAGCCCTTTCGCTGTTCTTGGCCGCAATCCTATCAGCGTGTGTCGGTAGCCCGGGACCCGTTGGCAACACCGCAGTGCCCGCGCCAGCGCGATCCGTATCACTCTCGGCCTATCTCGGCACTTGGTTCGAGTATGGTCGCTACGAGGCCCCTTTTCAGAAAGGCTGTGACGGCGTCACGGCAGAATACTCTCTTCGCGAGACGTCCGGCGATGCGCGCATTCGTGTGGTCAATTCTTGTTTCGAAGGCGGGCTCGATGGCGAATTCAAGCAATCGACCGGCAAAGCCAAGATCGTCGAAGGCAGCGAAGGTGCCAAGCTGAAAGTGAGTTTCTTTGGCCCATTCTACGGCGACTATTGGGTTCTTGACCGGGGCGAACCCGGTTCTGATGGGCTCTATCCGTGGTCCATTGTGGGTGAACCAAGCGGGCGGTATCTCTGGATGCTGACCCGCGATGAGCAACCCGATCCTGCACTTAAGACAATGCTGGAAGCCCGTGTTCGCGAGCTCGGCTACGACTGGAGCCTCGTCCGTCTGACCAAGCAACCCACATCACAATGACCGCACCACTCACTGTCCTGATCGATGCCGATGCCTGTCCGGTAAAAGAGGAAGTGTACCGGGTTGCCCAGCGCTTCAAAGCCGAAGTGCGCGTCGTCAGCAACTCGCCTTTCCGCATTCCCGACAGCCCGCGTGTGAAGCGCGTGATCGTCGATGACAGCTTCGATGCGGCGGATGACTGGATCGCCGAGAATGCCGGTCCGCGAACTGTTGTGATTACAGGCGACATCCTGCTGGCAGAACGCTGTTTGAAAGCTGGCGCCGCCGTCCTCAGTCACAACGGCAAGCCCTTTGATGTGGCCAGCATTGGCGGGGCCATCGCTACGCGGGCAATCATGGAAGACCTGCGCGCTGGCATGGACGGGATTGGAGGCGGCCCTCCGCCTTTCTCGAAAGCGGACCGTTCCCGCTTCCTCCAGGCTTTGGACGGGCTGATGGTGAAGCTCTCGCGGGGTTGAGGAAAACGCGAGACAGAACGGATGCAGCGCAACGCCTCAAACAGACCGATTCCACTCCTCAACCTAGGGCTGCCCAGTACTATCCCCTCCGTTCGAGAGTATCCGGTGCATCCGGCCCTTTGATCGAACTGTCGCGCTCCCACCCCTCATTCTGGAGCACCAAAGACTGGATCGCCACCGCCTCGCTCTCAGCGTCAAGCTCAGGCATTGCTTGATATTCGGACACCCAGCAGCGGTAGATGTTGTAGGCCATCACCATTTGCCCGGCCTCATTGTAAACTTCGAGAACCATGTCACGGCGGAAGTCTTCCAGGGACACTTCGTCCTTGCTGCTTGGACTTCCCTCGTCATTGACCGTTTTGGGATAGTCCCAGACCTTGTTCGCCCATTCCTCAAACGCAGAATCATGGGTCATGCCACGTTCGAACGTGATGGCTTCATACTCGCTTTGTCCCGGCATCCGACGCGCCGTGGCAGGCTCTCCTCCTGCCCGGTTAGCAACGACTTTGGTCGATCGGGAAAGCGAGCTCACCCTTGTGAACCCCGCGACAAATCGACCGTCCCATTTCAAATGGAACCTGAACGAGAGATAGGGGGCGGTCTGCGCAATTGCTTTGGAATTTGCACTCATGAGCCTTCGGCAGCCTCCAAAGTCACCCGCGCCACGATTGTGATCTCCACCAAACCGTCCGCCGCGTAAAGCCGATCAATATCGATCGCGGTCCAGGCTGGAAACAGAGCTTTCATCATAGGGCGGTGTCCTAAAGCCAAAGGAGAACTCCCCATCAGGTCTACCGCCCCCGTCAAACGGTGGAAAGCCTAGTTCCGCACTCGGCGCAGCAGGCTCGCCGCGACATGGCCTTCCACTTCCGGACAATAGCGCCAGAAGCGATTGGGTATCCCGCCCGCATCGTCCACCGTCCGACCGCAGCGCACGAAGTCCCCGGTTTCCAGCCGCGACAGCATGGTGCTGCTGATCGTCGGCCGTGAGCGCACGGCAGCCCACCCATCGCTCCGCGAAATCACCACGAACATCCGAGTCTCCGGCTCAGCCTGAACGGTGTCCGATGGATCGGGATCAGACGTATCGCTGGCCTCGACCAGGCCTGAATCCGGATCGTCCACTTCGGCAAGATCCGTCGGCATGTCTGGCTGATCCGGCATGTCGGCCGGAGCCTCCAGCCCGCTGTCATCGCCCGCATCCTGACCGTCTTCGCCGCCATCCCCATTGCCGATGACGCCCGAATTGGCGAGCACCGTGATCAACCCGCCAATCGCGACGATCATCCCGGTTGATGCGGTGATGATCCCTTTGAGCGAACCCCAAAAGCCGCCCGCCGCAGCCACAGGCGCAGCCTCTCCCGAATCCTCGCCGCGCTCCTCTTCGCCGCCTTCCTCTGGACCACTTTCCTCTGGTCCCGCTTCTTCGACTTCCTCGTCGAGCATTGTGCCGATTCCCACTGTTGATCAAAGTGGGAGAATGGCATTGTTCTTTCATGAAGTAAAATGTGGCGCGATTATACAAAAGTATTGATTTGTTTGGCGAAAACGTACAATTCCATGCCCCATTACTTGAGTGAATCCGCAAGAATTGCCCGAATCACTGGACTGCTGGCGAGCGTTTTCTGGGCCTGCAGCAAGCGCATCATGCGTCCCCCAATGCACCAACTTGAACGCTTTTCGCCAAGCCTCATGATTGCAAGGACTTAGCCGAGACATGGACCGCATGTTACACGGTCCAAAGGCAGGAAAACCGGCACAGCCCCGCGCACCTTCAACCAGAGGAACCGCTGACCAACGAAAAGCAGTAAAGTCACGCCAAAACATGCGCCAAGTTAGGCCAGAAACCGGCTGAGTAGGAAAGGTCGGTTTGGAGCCGAAACGGCGAGACGCCGAGCTTTACCGCTCCGCCGGATTCCAGGCCACGCACTCAATCTCAATCGCCGCGCCCGCGGCAAGCTCCTTCACCGCCATGGTTGAGCGGGTGGGGTAGCGTCCCGGCCTGAAATAGGTGCGATAGACCGCGTTGAAGGCGGCAAAGTCGTCCATATCCGCCAGCCACACGGTGCATTTGAACAGCGCATTATGGGTGAGACCGTAAAGCGCCAACGTCTCCCCGATCCGGTCCATGGTGCGCTTTGTTTCGGCCTCGATACCGTTGGTTTGGTCGGTATCGGAGCGCCGTGCCAGGCCAAGCTGCCCTGCCAGATAAAGCGTATCGCCCACCTGCACCGCGCGAGAGAATGGCGTCTTGGATCCGGTGTTGGGGAGGAACTCAGGGGTGGTTTGAGCGCCAATCGGGGCAGCGCTGACCAACAAAGCGGTCACGGCCAAAGCGGTTGCTAATCTCACCTGTGCGGTCTCCTCATTCGAACTTGCGAGTTCAGTGACACACCGACAGCATCCGCAGCAAGCACCACAAATACATCATGCGCAGTACCATCAAGGTCTACGGGATCACGCCAGATGCGTGCGAAACCAGTCTGCGAGTTCGTGTTCCGAGAGCTCGCCGGCTGCAAGGGCCAGCACGATGTCGATAGCCTCTTTCGGTGTAAACGACAGCGCCTGCCCGTTCAGCTTCAGGAACACACGCGCAAAGACCCACGCCGTGCGCTTGTTGCCATCGGCGAAGGGGTGGTTGCGCGCGATGCCATAGGCGTAAGCCGCGGCCAGCGCGCACAAATCGTCCTCGCCATAGTTCCACTGGTTGAGCGGACGTGCGAGCGCGCTTTCCAGCATGCCCTGATCGCGCACACCGCTCGGCCCGCCATGCTCGGAAAGCTGGCGGTCATGCACGGCAAGCGCGAGGTCGAGCGAGAGCCATTCGGGTTCGGTGCGGGCGGTCATTTCGCTCCCCTACCGCTTGCGGGAGGGGTTGGGGGTGGATGCGCGAAGCGCTGGGCCGACAGGCCCACCCCGCTGCGACTAGCGAGCAAGCTCGCAAGTCTCGCTGCCCCTCCCGTGAACGGGAGGGGTGAAACCGCCCTCACTTCGCCAATTCGCGCAGAATATCGCGATCCTCGCGCATGATCTCTTCCGCCGCTTCCATTTTGGCCGCGAAGTCCGGATCGACCGCCATGAGCCGCACGCCATCGGGTGCCTCAGAGAGATACAGCTGATCCCCCGGCCCCACACGCAGACGCGCCAGCACCTCCTTGGGCAGGATGATCCCGGCGGAATTGCCGATCTTGGTGATCTTGAGTGGCTTGTTCATACGGGCGTTATAACGCCGACTCACCCGTTTGAAAAGCAACAACGCGTGAAAGGTCTAGTCACTAAGTGACAATTCGAGGCTCGCTTCTTCGAACTCGACTTCAAAGATTTCACCATCGCCCGATTTGGAAAGTTCATCCAGATCGATCCGGACAGAAACATCTACGCTAACGTCGATATTCTTGTACCCTTCAGCATCAAAGTATTGCTCCTTTTCTATATCTCCGATCGAAACAGAGACCCAGTCCGGAACATCGAACGCATCGCCGCGAAACACCATGAATTGTAGTAACGCTTCAATGTTGAAGGTTACCGGGCAGCGCAGGAAGCCCGCTCCCCAATCCTGCACGTCACCAACGTCAATTAAGGACGGAAAACCGTTCGCTCGAACGGTCGCGGTATGATTGTCTTCGGGAATCTCTTGGTCGTAGACATCTTGCCATTGCAATAATTCATCACCGTAATCCTCTACGTGTTTCGCGACGTGCTCCTTGATCGAGGCGTCGCTTACGAGTGCCTTGAGTTTTTGCCATTTCTTCTCAGTCTCTAACTCCTTCCGGAGCTGAGAAAAGCTTTGCGAACTGATTAGCTCGTCAATTGTATCAAATGCTGTAAGACCATCCATCTGCGACGCAGCATCGAACATGGCTTTATCACCAACGACAAAGTATGTTTCGGGCGCCGATGCAGCGACTGACTTAGCGCTAGCTAGAATATGCGCGTCAGGAATGTCTTTTCTATTCTTGACCTCTTTGAACGGCGGCTTGCCAGAGAAATACCAATCCCATGCAGTTCGTGCATCGTCCAAGTCCATCGGCCTGACTTCGAAGCCGTTTGCAGAGATAAAGCGTTCGTATCTCTCTTTCGAAAGGCCTTCGATATCCAAATCGTCGAGTACCTTAGTAGCTTTGGAAAACTCACCTGAAACCACCTGAGAGATCACGTGTTCTCCATCGAGAGCACTCAGCGCCTTTTTGCCATCACGCACGTCTTTTAGAAACTGCTCGCGCCATTGTGTGCGACGTTCCTCCAATACGATCTCAGGAATTATGACTCTAACGGACTTGGCCTTGGCAAGTTGGACAAGAATCTGAAAAGGCGGGCTATTTTCCTTTGTCGCGCGAATAACATTCGTGTCTAATAGAACGACCGGCGAGAGAAGATTCGAGAGATCGATTTCATTGTTGGCTGTCAAAGTTCGTCCTCCGAGAAATCAAGCTGCTCACCCGTCTTCTTACAAACTCTGCTATTCTCTTCCATCCCACTTTCGCGTCCTCGCCGCTGCCACCAGGCGCGTAGGAAGTTCTCCGGCCCTTCATTCTGCTTCGCTGCGAACTATCGTAGTCTCAAAAACCCGTTCGTGCTGAGCTTGTCGAAGCACTTCACTTCTCTTTTGCCAGACCAGAAGTGAAGGACAGCCCTTCGACAGGCTCAGGGCGAACGGTCTGCGACGTTACTCCGCCGCGTCCTCCGGCAAATAGAGCTCCCGCCCCTTTTCATCGTAGAGCTTGGCCATCTCTTCCATCCCCGCTTCCGCATCTTCGACGCTGCCGCCAGCCGCGAGGAAGCTCTCCGGCTCCGCGTTCTGCTTCGCGGCAAACTCACGCACCTCTTGCGAAATCTTCATCGAGCAGAATTTCGGGCCGCACATCGAGCAGAAGTGTGCGGTCTTTGCGCCCTCGGCTGGCAAGGTCTGATCGTGATATTGCTCCGCCGTTTCGGGGTCGAGCGAGAGGTTGAACTGGTCCCTCCAACGGAACTCGAAGCGCGCTTTTGACAGCGCGTCGTCGCGCAACTTTGCTGCAGGGTGGCCCTTCGCCAAATCCGCTGCGTGGGCGGCGAGCTTGTAGGTGACCACGCCAACCTTCACATCGTCTCGGTCGGGCAGGCCGAGGTGCTCTTTCGGCGTGACGTAGCAGAGCATTGCGGTGCCATACCAACCGATCTGCGCCGCGCCGATGCCGCTAGTGATGTGGTCGTATCCCGGCGCGATATCGGTGACGAGCGGGCCGAGCGTGTAGAACGGAGCCTCGCCGCACGCCTCAAGCTGCTTCTCCATATTCTCCTTGATCTTGTGCATCGGGACATGGCCCGGCCCTTCGATCATGACCTGCACATCCTGCGCCCAGGCACGCTTGGTCAGCTCGCCCAGAGTGTAGAGCTCGGCGAATTGCGCTTCATCATTGGCGTCCGCGATGGAGCCGGGGCGCAACCCATCGCCGAGCGAATAGGCGATGTCGTAAGCGGCGCAGATCTCGCTAATCTCGTCAAAGTGTTCGTAGAGGAAGCTTTCCTTGTGATGCGCGAGGCACCATTTCGCCATGATCGAGCCGCCGCGTGAGACGATGCCGGTGACGCGCTTGGCCGCGAGCGGGACGTAAGGCAAGCGGACGCCCGCATGGATGGTGAAATAGTCGACGCCCTGTTCGGCTTGTTCGATCAGCGTGTCGCGGAACACATCCCATGTCAGGTCTTCGGCCACACCGCCGACTTTTTCGAGCGCCTGATAGATCGGCACTGTGCCGACGGGGACAGCGGAATTGCGGATAATCCATTCACGGGTGTCGTGGATATTGCGCCCGGTGGAAAGGTCCATGATCGTGTCCGCGCCCCAGCGGGTCGCCCAGACCATCTTGTCGACTTCCTGCGCGACGTCCGATGCGACGGCGGAATTACCGATATTGGCGTTGATCTTGACCAGGAAGTTGCGCCCGATCGCCATCGGTTCGCTTTCCGGGTGGTTGATGTTGTTGGGGATGATGGCGCGGCCACGGGCGACCTCTGAGCGGACAAATTCCGGCGTGATGACATCGGGGATTTCCGCGCCCCAGCTTTCGCCATCACGCACGAGGTCTTTGACAATTTCACGGCCGAGATTTTCGCGCTCGGCGACGTATTCCATCTCAGGCGTGATGATGCCTTTGCGGGCGTAGTGGATCTGGGTGACGTTGTGGCCCGATTTGGCGCGCAAGGGGCGCTTCACGGTGTTGGGGAATTGCGGGACGCCGCCGGAGCGGTCCGGGCCGAGCTGGCCGTTGTCCTCTGGCTTCACTTCGCGCGCTTCGTAATCCTCGACATCGCCGCGGGCGTGGATCCAGTCGCTGCGCAGGCCGGGCAGGCCAGCGTTGATATCGATGTTCGCTTCTGGGTCGGTGTAGGGGCCGGACGTGTCATAGACGCGCACGCTCGGCTCGCCGCCCTCAAGATCGATCTCGCGCATGGCGACGCGCACGCCAGAACCCGTGCGCGCGCCGACATAGACTTTGCGACTGCCACGAATGGGTCCAGTGGTGACGCCAATCTCTACAGGGGAATTGATATCGGCCATTGCGCTCTCTCCAAAAGACGGAGTGCGGGCCATGAATATGAAACCGCCCGCTCCCTCCGCCTGTGTTAACAGGTTCAGGTTCAACGGGTCGGACAGCGCTACCTGCCCCTCTCAGCGAAAGCTCGCTCCCCGGGGATGGGATGAGAATAGGCGTGTGTTGCACGCGAGTCCAGCGAGACCGGCTGCGCCTTGAGATTCCCATTATTGCGAATAATTATTATTTGCATATTGCAAGACTCGATCTCTCTTTCTAATAGTGCGACTCATTCGCATTATTAGAAAGAGCTGAATGACCCCTCGCCCCACTCCAGAGATTTCTCTCGCCTCATCCCTCACCCTCGCTGTGGCACTCGCTGCCACGCCTGCCTATGCAGAGGATGCGACGTCAGACGCCGCGCTCGATGGGCAGGTCTCCCCCGAGGGCGAAGGCGAAATCACCGTCACCGCCACCCGCACGCCGGTGAAAATCGAAGAAGCGCCCGCGACCGTTACCATCATCACCGCAGAGGAAATCGCCGATCAGCTTGCGACGGACACGCGGGATCTCGTCCGATTTGAGCCTGGCGTGACGGTGCGGCGTGCGCCGGCCCGCTTTGGCGCAGCGCTGGGATCAACCGGACGCGCTCGGAACGAAGACTTCGTAATCAGGGGCATCGGCGGCAACCGGGTGCTGATCCAGGTCGATGGCATCCGCTCGCCCCAGGGCTTCAGCTTCGGCGCGCAGGATGTTGGTCGCGGCGGATCAACTGATGTCTCACTGGTCAAATCGGTCGAGATACTGCGCGGTCCTGCATCGGCGCTTTATGGCAGTGACGGATTGGCTGGCGCGATCAGCTTCACCACCGCTGACCCGGTCGATCTGTTGGGCGCTGACAGCTTTGGCGGCTTCGTTCGCGCGCAATATTCGAGCGAAGACGACGAGTTTGCCGAGACAGTGACACTTGCCGCGCAGGGCAGCAACCTGTCAGGAATGATCGCCTACACCCGGCGCGACTTTAACGAACTCGAAAACCAAGGCGAGATCGGTGGAATCGGAAGCGAGCGCACACTCCCCAATCCGCAAGATGGCGAATCCAATGCTGTGCTGGGTAAGCTGGTCTGGAACAATGGCGCGCACCGCCTGCGCTTGACGGGCGAATGGCTGGAAACCCAGATCGATTCCAGTGTTCTGTCAGGACAAGGGCCGGTGTTCCTGTTTGGTCCGACGCCAACGTGGAATGTAGACCGGCTCGAAGCGAGCGATACGACTGAAAGGGTCCGTGGTTCTGTCGACTGGACCTATACGGGCGAAGACGACGAGCTGATCGAATACGCTTTCCTCACTGCCTACTATCAGAACGGGCAGGACACACAGTTCACCGAGGAAGACCGCACCCAGCTTTCCTTCATCCCTGCGCCCAATCGCACTCGCCTCAACACGTTCGACAACGAAGTCTACGGTTTCAGCGCGGAGGCGCGCAGCGCATTCGACACTGGCGGATTGAGCCATACTTTAGCGATCGGCGGCGATGTAAGCTGGACCCGGCAGGAAGGCCTGCGCGACGGCACAATCCCTCCAACTGCCGAAGTGTTTCCAACCCGCGCTTTCCCCGTGACAGACTTCACCTTGGGCGGGATTTTCATCGCTGATGAAATTGCTCTGTTCGATGGCGCACTAACCCTTTTCCCGGCGCTTCGGTTCGACTTTTACGACCTCAATCCCACCGATGATCCCCTTCTCCCGAGCTTCACCGCAGAGGGGCAAAGCGACAACCGCCTCTCACCAAAGCTGGGCGCCACTCTGAAGCTCGCCAAGGATGTGATCCTGTTCGGCAATTACGCGCAGGGTTTCCTTGCACCAACGCCGAGCCAGGTGAACAACTTCTTCGAAAACCTCGCATTCGGCTACACCTCCCTACCCAACCCTGATCTTGAGCCGGAAACCAGCGAGAGTTTCGAACTCGGCGCACGCTATGTTGGCGACATTTTCTCGCTTCAGGTCGTCGGTTTTCAGGGCGACTACGACAATTTCATCAGCCAGCAGGTCGTGGGTGGAACCTTCACTCCGCAAGACCCCGCGGTGTTCCAGTTCGTCAACTTCAACCGGGTCGAGATCGACGGGATTGAAGTCAAAGGCGCGATGAAATTCGACACCGGCATCAGCGCACGACTGGCAATCGCTTACGCCAATGGCGATGTGATCGAGCCTGATGGCAGCCGAACGCCGCTCGACACGGTCGATCCGTTCAACCTTGTCGCAGGACTGGGCTATCGCGACCCAAAAGGTCGCTTCGGCGGTGAGCTGATCCTGACTCACAATGGTCGAAAAGATATCAATGATACGCAGCAGGCGGCCAATGGTTCAGACCTGATCCGACCCGATTCCTCGACGATTATTGACCTAACCGCCTTTTTCGAAGTGACGGATTCGCTGAAATTGCGCGCCGGGATCTTCAACCTATTCGACGCTGATTACGCGCTCTGGTCCGATGTGCGCGGCCTGAGCGTGGACAGCGCCAACATCTTCGACGCTTTCACCCGGCCCGGTCGCAATGTCAGCGTCTCCGCCAGTTTCCAATTCTGATCCGACCAAAAAGAGGAGCCCACCCATGCTGAAAATGACCAAAACAGCGCTCACCACAGGCCTTGCCGCACTGGCGCTGATGAGCACGGCCACGCCCGCGCTGGCCGATGATCCCATTGTCCGCAGCGAAGCCGCCGACAAAGCCGCTTTCGAAGCGGACCGTGAAACCATCCTGTCCATGGCGGGAGATTTTGCCGTCGTGTTCGATATGCAGGAATCGACCTCATGGCACGCCGACTACACCCCGATCGATAAGAAGGTCTCCAGCGGCTACGAAAGCGTCCGCGTGGTTGAAGATACCGGCGAGAAAATCGTTCTCCAGCATCTGCTGGTCGTTGGCACCAATGACAAACCCTATGTCGTCAAACACTGGCGACAGGATTGGCAATACGAGCCGGAGCAAATCCTCGAATTCAAAGGCGGCGATACATGGGAGCTCACTGATGTTCCCGAAGCCATGCGCTCAGGCCGTTGGTCGCAGACCGTGTATCAGGTCGACGACAGCCCGCGGTATGCCGGTTGGGGCGAATGGCAAGTCACCAATGGCATCAAGCGCTGGCGATCAAACTGGACCACGCGCCCACTTGCTCGCCGGGATGCAGTGCGCAATCCGATCTACGATCGCTATGTCGGGATCAATCGTCACCAGATCACGCCAACCGGGTGGATCCACTGGCAAGACAACACCAAGATGATGCCCGCCAAAGATGGCAGCGGAGATATGGTTCCGGTGGTGCAGGAATATGTGCTCAACACCTACGAACGCTACGACGACTATAATGTCGCAGCGGCAGAGGAATACTGGTCCAAGACGGAAAGCTATTGGGCTGCCATTCGCGGGAAGTGGGATGAAGTGATGGAGGCAAATGGAGGCATCCGGATCGAGCAGGAACCGAATGTCGGCACCTCGATTGCTGGTGAACTACTGAAGATGGCAGACGCGATCAAGAAGGGCGAAGCTTCGTCGGACGAAGCGACTGCCAAAGCGCTGGCGATGATCGAAGAAGGCACATCGCAAAACGGCGGTTGATACCATCAGATTGGATCGCGCGGCACCTCTCCTCGCCGCGTGATGGGGGAGGTGCGATCCTGCGACACAAGGCGCCCTCCCCGCTATCTACAGCGAAGGCAATTGGGTCAGTTTGGACGGTTCTGGAAGCCAAAAACCGTTTCTCTCAACAAGAGTTCGCAGCCAAGAGTCCTGACGAAGCTTCTGAACAATATAGTCTTCTTGTCAAATACCCATACTTGATGATCGACAGTAATTTCATGACGGATTAATTTTTTAGTCAAGTTATCAAATC
>JBCBHD010000023.1:0-17763 GCA_038526115.1 Pseudomonadota bacterium
GGCTATCGGGAATGCTCATCTCTCGAACATAATCCCAGAACGGTGCATCATTGCGGTTGGTCGCCTTGTAATGGAGGATCAGGAAGTCGCGCACATGCGTGAAATCATCCGTCATGAGCCGGTTGTATTCATCGCGCTCAAACGGTGCGTCGACGCTACCGGGAAAAAGCGACACAAGCTTGGCAATGCCCATATGGATCAGATGGATACTGGTGGATTCGAGCGGCTCCAGAAATCCGGACGACAAGCCAATCGCCACGCAGTTGCCCGACCAGAACTGGGTCCGATGCCCAGTCTGAAACCGCAGATGATTGGGTGAGCTGACCGGGGCGCCATCAAGATTGGTCAGCAGTGTCTCTTCCGCTTCCTCAGCCGACATATGCGCGTCGCAGTAAACGTGGCCATTCCCGGTCCGATGCTGCAAGGGAATGCGCCATTGCCAACCGGCCTTGCGCGCTGTTGAGCGTGTGTATGGCACCGGATCAGCGCGCTTCTCACAAGCGACCGCGACGGCACGATTGCAGGGCAGCCAATGGCTCCAATCGAGGAATTCCGACTGCATCGCTTGCCCGATCAGCAGAGCCCTGAAACCGGTGCAATCGATAAACAGATCCCCTTCGACCCGGCGACCATCATCCAGTTGCAGCGCAGCGATCAGCCCGGTTTCCGCATCTTGCTCAACTTGTTCAATTCGCCCTTCAATTCTGTGGGCGCCTTTCGCTTCGGCAAACCGGCGCAAGAACGCAGCGTAAAGCGACGCATCGAAATGATAGGCATAACCAAGCTGACCAATCACCTGCCCATGATCCGGTTCCGGCTTCAGGAACTTGCTGGCGTAGGCAGCGAGGGTGTTCAGCGAATAATCGCTAAGCGCGCTTTCATCCCCCGCCTCGCGCAGCCTCTGCCAGTATTGGTGGAAATCCAGCCCCTCCAGATCGAAACCATATCGACCAAAGGGATGGAAGTAGCTCTCGCCCAGTCCGCCCCAATCGTTGAACTCAATGCCAAGCTTGAACGTGGCTTGAGTCTCGCGGACGAACTCATTTTCATCAATGCCCAGCTGCGTGTTGAATTTGGCGATCGGCGGGATTGTCGCTTCGCCGACGCCCACTGTGCCAATGGTTTCAGATTCGATGAGGGTTATGGATATGCCCGCTTTGCCAAGCAGCTTTGAAAATGCCGCAGCCGCCATCCAGCCAGCCGTGCCTCCACCAGCGATAATCACGCGCTTGACCGGATTGCTCTTCATGCCGCCTGCCCCTGCTGTGCGATTTTCGCGATCTCGCCATGCATTGAGGCAAGCCATGCAAGCAATGCGTTTTCCGGCATAGCCTTTGCCATTCTGTCATAGCGCTTGGGACGGATCCCCCGCGCCCAAAGCGCCGCCAGCCATTCAGGTTGGCTGAAGACTTCGAAATCCTCTGTCGGGATCCGCCCACAGGCAGTGAAGACATCGATCTTTCGTTTCAGATCCGGGCGATTTGTGTTGCCGGGACGGGCTCCGTTTAACAGCGCTCGCATGTCGGCGATCCGATCTTGCTCACCCACTGCCAGACGCGTGAATTCGCGTTGTTCGTTCTCGCTGTCGTTCAAGTTAGGACTAAGCGCAACGAAGCGCCGCGCCGCATTGACGCACACTTGCCATTCGAGACCAGGAATATCGCGGTCTCCAGCGATTTGAAGGACGCGTCCTTCCCACCCAGGCACATTCTGCGAGATGCGGCAATCTATGCTGAGATCAGTCAGCGTTTCGGTGACATCCTGTACAATCTGTGCGCCGTTGGCCTGCGCATTCCCAAGTAACAAATGACTGTAACGGCCCCTGTCGAGCTTCAGTCCGAATTGCAGTGGCAGTTTGCCTAAGGCGGCAAAGCGCACCTGATCTGATGCATTGCTCATCGCCAGGGCGAGCGAAAATTCGTTCAGATCAGGTTGTTTCTGGTGCGTGTTGGCGCGCTGCCAGAATTGGTGAAATTCAATTCCCGATCGAGGCATTCCGAACGGCGAATAGGGCAAAGAAACCCTGCCATCAGGGCTATTTGTGTGCACCGCAAAAATCGGCGTTGCGCCTGCGTGTTGCGCAAGATCATCAAGAGAAAGACCAAGCTCGGCATGAACAACCCGTTGATCAGGTCGGGTGATAAGCGAGGTTTCCTGACCCTCCTCTGGACTGGGCGACAGCACCAGTTCTCGCCCCTCTCTCGCCCATCGTTTGGCAAGGATCGCCCCAACAATCGCAACACGATGAACAGGCCCAAATACATGAATTCGCTCGACACTCATGAGGCGCTTGCCACAGCGGAAGTCCGCTCCAGATATTTGGCGTGGTCCTCCATGGAGGCGGAGGCTTTTTGCATATGCGCACGCAAACCGGCCAGATGATTGCGCACTTGAGCATCTTTCACGCCATCGACACGGCTATCATAGCCAGCAGGCATCACCCTCTGTCCGATTAGTACCGAGATCCAGCTCGGCACGAGAAACAGGCCGTGTTCGTAGGCTGAAACGTGACCGTGCGCGCGAAACAGGGCAAGCCGCTCCTGTAAACTATCCGGAAGCCGCATTGTGCGCATATGGTTCCAGAAGTCGGAATCATCGCGTTCAGTCGCGTGATAATGCAGGATCAGAAAATCGCGCACCCGCTCGAACTGCAAGTCCATCCAGCGGTTGTATTCATCTATCTCGACAGCGCAGTCCTGCGTATCGGGGAACAGTTCCAGCAGCTTCGAAATGCCTTCCTGAATCAGATAGATACTTGTGCTCTCGAGAGGCTCCAGAAACCCACCCGAAAGACCGATGGCCACCACATTGCGATCCCAGAGCTTGCGCCGTTTTCCGGTCACGAATCTCAACGGTCGAGGATCAGCAAGCGGTTTTCCTTCGAGTCCGCCCAAGAGCGTTTCAATCGCTTCATCGTCGGAAAGAAACTGGCTGGAATAGACATGGCCATTGCCGGTGCGATGCTGCAACGGAATTCGCCAACTCCACCCCGCACTGTGCGCCGTGGCACGGGTGTAGGGCAAAAGCGGCCCAGCGCTTTCGCATGGCACCGCTACAGCCCGATCCGCAGGAAGCCATTCGCTCCAATCGTCATAGCCAGCGCCCATCTGCTGCTCGATCAGAAGGCCGAAGAATCCGGTGCAATCGATAAAGAGATCGCCTTCAACTTTGCGTCCATCCTCCAACTTGAGAGACGCGACCCGACCGCTTTCGCCATCAAGCACAACGTCGACAACTTTGCCCTCCAATCGGGTCACACCGCGCTTTTCAGCATGGTCTCGCATGAATGGTGCGTATTGGAGCGCGTCGAACTGATAAGCGTACCGATATGTCGACAAGACCGAGCGCGGATCATTGCTAGGCGGTTGAAATTTTCCCGTCCGGCACGCGATCACTGGCAGCGAATAGTCTTCCAGCGCCCCAGTATCCGGCTCGCCTGCAAACTTGCGCCAATACTGATGAAACGCCACACCTTCATTCGGGAGACCGAATTCACCGAAGGGATGGATGTAGCTGTCACCCTTGCGTCCCCAGTTTACGAACTCGATGCCCAGCTTGAACGTGGCCGAAGTCGCGGCCATGAACTCGGCTTCATCGACACCGATTGTGTCGTTGAAAAGCTTGATATGCGGCAGCGTAGCCTCGCCAACGCCGACCACCCCGATCGCTTCGGATTCAA
Organism: Pseudomonadota bacterium; assembly: GCA_038526115.1. Taxonomy (GTDB): domain Bacteria; phylum Pseudomonadota; class Alphaproteobacteria; order Sphingomonadales; family Sphingomonadaceae; genus Erythrobacter. Next base: position 3,680 of record JBCBHD010000023.1, read on the forward strand.
TCAGCGTAATCTCAAGCCCGGTTGGACCCAGCATGCTGGCGAGACCAGCTGCGGTCATCCAGCCTGCTGTACCGCCGCCAACCACGACCACTCGATTGATTGTGTTTGCTGCGTCGCCCGTGGACACCCCAGCGCTCCTCTATCCCGACCCCAAGATCGCACGCGGTCCGGCGATGTCAATCGCAGTGTTTGCAACGAACCCGGGCAATCCGAAGGCGTTTCCCTTGACGCCTTGTGACAATCAGTAATACAAATTGACAACGTAAGACAAGATGGCGCATCACAGCCACAACGTCTGGAGGGGAAATTGATGTCAGCACGCCTGCGAATGGGCATGGTTGGCGGTGGGAATGGTGCTTTTATCGGCGCCGTTCACCGGATGGCTGCGGCGCTCGATAGCGAGATTGATCTCGTTTGCGGGGCGTTCAGCCGCGATCATGAAAACTGCCTGTCGACCGGAGCAGGCTTGGGGCTTGATGCATCACGCTGCTACCCGGAATTGGGCGCAATGCTGGCAGGCGAAGCTGGTCGCGCAGGCGATGGGATGCAGTGCCTGTCCATTGTAACACCGAACAGCACGCATGTCCCAATGGCTGCGCAGGCCGCTCAGGCGGGGATCCATGTCATGTCAGACAAGCCAGCAGGCGTAAGTCTGGCCGAAGTTGAAGGTCTCGCCGCATCTTTTGAGGCGATTGGCGCGCAATACGGGCTAACGCACACCTATCTCGGTTATCCGATGGTTTGGCAGGCCCGACATTTGGCGAGCCAGCCGGAGTTCGGTCCGATCCGCAAAGTGCACGTCCAATACACGCAGGGCTGGCTTGCGCAGCAGGCAGAAGGCGGGAACAAACAAGCCGCTTGGCGAGTCGATCCGGCTCTGGCTGGTCCGGCAGGTGCCTTGGGCGATATTGGTAGCCATGCGCATTCGCTGGCCGAATTCATCAGCGGTTCACGAATGAACGCCCTGTCAGCCCACTTACGCAGTCACTTCGATGATCGCGCACTCGATGATGACGGAGAAATCCTGTTCACGCTCGAAAACGGTGCGACCGGCTCCCTTGTGTCGAGCCAGATTTGCGCGGGCGACGAAAACGATCTTGCTATCCGCATTTACGGCGCGAACGCTAGCCTTGAATGGCGTCAAATGGAGCCAAACTCGCTGATCGAACGGCGCGCAAGCGGAGTCATGACTCATCGTGCAGGCGTGGACAAACCGCTTTGCGACGAAGCCCTCGCTCGCTGTCGACTGCCTTCAGGCCATCCAGAAGGCTACGTCGAAGCCTTCGCCAACCTCTATCGCAATTTCGCCCGCGCGATCCGCGAGGGTGTGCCGCCAGCATCGCTGGGAGTTCCCGGCATGGCAGAAGCCCTGCGTGGCATGGCGTTTCTGGAAGCAGCGGTCGCGAGCAGTGCCAATGGCAGCGCATGGACTGACATAAAGGCGCCATCAGCGGGCGCAGACAGAAAAGGACTGCTGGCATGAAGGAACTTCGCGGCCCCGCCATCTTTCTGGCGCAGTTCATGGGCGACACCGCCCCATTCGATACACTTGACAATATCAGCGCCTGGGTCTCGTCGCTTGGCTACAAGGGAATTCAGATCCCTTCGAACGATATGCGCTGCATGGACCTCGATCTGGCTGCGGAAAGCCAGGATTATTGCGACGAACTCAAGGGGAAATGCGCAGAGCATGGCCTCGAGATAACCGAGCTGGCGACCCATCTGCAGGGCCAGTTGGTAGCGGTCCATCCAGCCTATGATGACCTGTTCGACAGTTTCGCACCGTCTCAATTGCATGGCAATCCAGCTGAGCGGCAAGCATGGGCTGTCGATCAGATGAAGAAGGCGGCAATCGCGTCGCGGCGGTTGGGCCTCAAATCCTGCCCCAGCTTTCCAGGCGCGCTGATGTGGCATCTAGTTTATCCGTGGCCTCAGCGCCCTGCTGGTCTTGTGGAAGCCGGCTTTGCGGAACTGGCGAAGCGCTGGCGTCCAATCCTCGACGTGTTCGATGAAAACGGCATCGATGTCGCCTACGAAATTCACCCTGGCGAAGACCTGCACGATGGTGCGAGCTTCGAAGCGTTCTTGGCCGCCGTTGATGGGCATCCACGCGCCAACATCCTTTTCGATCCGAGCCATTTCGTGCTGCAACAGCTTGATTATCTCGCGTTCATCGATCGCTATCACCCACGCATCAAGGCGTTTCACGTCAAAGATGCCGAGTTCCGCCCAGATGCTCGGACCGGGGTCTATGGCGGGTATCAGGGTTGGCAGGATCGGGCTGGGCGTTTCCGTTCACTCGGCGACGGACAGGTCGATTTCAAACAGATCTTCAGCAAACTGACTCAGTACGGCTTTGATGGCTGGGCGGTGCTCGAATGGGAATGCTGCCTGAAGCATCCGGAACAAGGTGCAACTGAAGGCGCACCATTCATCGCCGACCACATCATCCGGCCAACCGAATACGCGTTTGATGATTTCGCGGGCGGTGATGTCGACCAAGCCCAGATCAGCCGCGCGCTCGGCATCGAAAGCTGACTGCAGCGACAGGAGAGGGATCCATGGCAACCGCACCTATGAGCGTTTTCGCGCCGACCGAAACCGAGCGAAACAGGCTGTTCTGGCTCAGCTGTATCTCGCTGATCGTGACTGCAATGACCTTCGGGATCCGCGCTGGCATCCTGACCCAGTTGTCGGACGAGTTTGCGTTAACCGATACCCAGCTTGGCTGGGTGAACAGCATGGCCTTTCTCGGCTTTCCGTTGGCCATGGTCGTGTTCGGTTTTCTCTACAACAAGCTCGGCCCTCGCCTGATCATGATCCTGGCATTTGTCGGTCATGTTCTGGGCCTTGTCCTGACCATTCTGGCCGATGGGTTTTTGGGATTGCTGATCTCAACCTTCTTCATCGGTTTCGCCAACGGGTCCGTCGAAGCCGCCTGCAATCCGCTGGTCGCTGACCTTTACAAAGAAGAAAAGACCAAGTGGCTGAACCGGTTCCACGTTTGGTTCCCCGGCGGGATCGTCATTGGTGCGGCAGTCTCTTACGTGATGACGAACGCCGGGATCGGGTGGCAGCCGCAGATTGCAGTGATGCTCATCCCGACAGCGATTTATGGCGTTATGGTCTTTACCACGCGCTTTCCGGATGTGCCCGAAAGCGAACGGACCGTTGATCTGGATACCAAAGGTGTCTTGCTGATGGGCGCGATCCTCGGTCTTCTGGTCCTTATAGGAACGCCGAATGATCTGGTCTCGGGAATGCCCGGCACATTTGTCCTTCCCTTGCTTGTGGCCCTTGGATTGACCTTTGCTCTGATACTGTTTCGCTCGGGGCGCGCACGCGATGCCGCGCTGCTGGTGGTGCTGATGGCGATCATGAGCGTCACAGCCACCTCAGAACTGGGAACCCAGCAATGGGTCGATCGCATTCTCGGCGCTCAACTCGGCAATCTCCCTGGCCAACCGATGATTGTGCTTGGCATGGTCACAGGGATTATGGCTGTCGGCCGCTATTTCGCCGGACCGCTCATCAAAGCTCTCAATCCTCTCGGTGTACTGGTGATGAGCGCAGTGGTGACGACTATTGGTCTGTTCCTGATGGCTTCGGCAAGCGGCGCCATGGTTTATGTCTCGGCGATCATTTTCGCCGTTGGCGTTTGTTACTTCTGGCCCACAATGATCGGCGTCACTGCCCAATATGTGCCGCGCTCCGGTGCTCTGGGCATGAGCCTGGTCGGTGCTGCTGGCATGTTTGCCTTGACGATCTGGAACCCGATCATCGGAGGATGGATCGACAGCGCAAGAGCCACCGCCGAGGCAAGCGGACTTGAAGGAACCGCAGTCGAGGTGGCGGCCGGACAGGGTGCATTGTCGCAGCTGGTCTACTTTCCAGCAGTGCTGATCGCTGTCTTTGCGGCGCTCTACTTTGTCCGCCGACAGATCGAAGAATCCGCAGAGCAAGGATGATCATGACAACTGAAACACCTTCAATGGATCGCCGCTCGCTCCTGCGTGGGACTGTTACCATCGCTGGTGCGGCCATAGTGCTGCCGTCGCTCACCGCGCTTGGAGGATGCACGTCCACTCCACCGACATTGGTGGAACACATGGATTTGATCTCCGCAGTCAGCGACAGGATCATTCCGGCAACCGACACGGGCGGCGCGCTCGCTGCCAAAGTGCCGGAATACGTCGCCGCACTATACGAACAGCATTTCACGCAGGATCAGCAGCGTGACTTTGCAGCCGGGCTGAAGGCATTTGCCGATGCCGGGTTTATGAGTGCCGATGCGGAAGGGCAGGACACGATCCTGTCCAATCTCAATCAGGCTGGTGCAGACGACACTGGCAAAGCCACCTTTCAGCAACTCCGCGATATGACGATCTTCGGTTTCTACACCTCCGAAGTGGCGGCGGATGAACTGGCCTATGAAGAGCTGCCTGGACGCTACGATGGCTGCGTCCCGCTCTCAGAAATTGGCCGCGCCTGGCTGGATCGCGGCGTTTAACGACCTCCTCAGAATGGATGACTGAACCAATGTCAGGCAGTGAAAATTTTGATGTCATCGTTGTCGGTTCCGGCATGTCCGGGGGCATGGCGGCAAAGGAATTCTGCGAACGCGGAATGAAGACGCTTGTTCTTGAGCGCGGCAAGAAAACCGAACGCGGTGTCGACTATATCGGCGAAAACAAAGAACCGTGGGACATGCCGTTCCGCGACCGGGTCGATCCTAAGCTGGCGGATAGCGATTATCCAAAGCAGCAGACTTGCTATGCGTTCCGCGAAAGCACACGCAACTTCTTCATCAATGATCGCGAAAACCCCTATTCCGAAGCCGAAGGGGCCCCGTTCGCATGGCTGCGCGGTGATCAGGTCGGCGGCAAGTCGCTGATGTGGGCACGCCAGAGCTATCGCTGGAGCGAGATGGATTTCAGCGCCAACAAAGCCGATGGCCACGGCAATGATTGGCCCATCCGCTATGCCGACCTCGTTCCATGGTACGAGAAGGTTGAACGCTTTGTTGGCATCAGCGGGTCGGCTGAAGGGTTGCCGCAGCTTCCAGACAGTGTGTTCCAGCCACCGATGGACATGACCTGCGTTGAGAAGGCGGCGAAGAAGGGGATCGAAGCTGCGTTTCCCGATCGTCGGTTCATGATCGGGCGGGCCGCGCACCTGACAGAGCCGACGGAAGAACAGATGTCACTGGGCCGTGGTACCTGCCAGTTCCGCAATCAATGCGAGCGCGGCTGCTCTTATGGCGGATATTACTCCAGCGTTTCCGGCGCTCTCCCTGCTGCAGAGAGAACCGGCAATATGACCCTGATGCCAGACAGTATGGTGGAGCGGATTCTTTATGATACCGACACCAAGCAGGCAACCGGCGTGCGCGTGGTGAACCGGCAAACCAAGGAACGGCAGGATATCACTGCACGTGTGATCTTCCTGTGCGCGTCAACGGTGGGGACGCTGCAAGTGATGCTCAATTCGACATCTGATGCATTCCCCAATGGGTTCGGGAATTCGAGCGGCGTTTTGGGCCAGTATATCATGGATCACCACACCCGCATCGGGGCGATGGGGCGCATGCCGGGATTTGAGAATGACTATTTTGCCGGACGCAGGCCCAACGGTATCTATGTGGCGCGATACACTAACCTCGATAACCGGACCGATGGCGAGTTCCTGCGCGGATATGGGTATCAAGGCTCCAGCAGCCGTGCATCCTGGACGAGAGCCCTAGGCGGAAGTGATTTCGGATCGGACTTGAAAAACAGCCTGCGTCAGCCCGGTGACTGGTATCTGCGCTTGCAAGCTTTCGGAGAACACCTTCCGATGGCAGACAATCGGGTAACATTGCATCCCACAAAAACGGATCCATTAGGCCTGCCCCAAGTGCATATGGATGTGCGGTGGGGCGAGAACGAAAAGAAGATGCGCGTCTCCATGCAACGCGATGCGGTCGCCATGCTGGAAGCGGCAGGCGCAGTCGATATCGAACCGTTCGAAGGGGAAGCCATTCCCGGACATTGCATACATGAAATGGGCGGAGCGCGAATGGGTAACGACCCCAGTGAGTCCGTCCTCAACAAATTCAACCAATGCCATGACGTGTCCAATGTATTCGCCACTGATGGATCAGCTTTCGCCTCTGTCGCGTGCCAGAACCCATCGCTGACATTTATGGCCCTGACCGCACGTGCAGTCGATTACGCTGCTGAGCGCATGAAAGAAGGAAATCTCGTATGACAATCCGTGTTGATCGCAGAGCATTTGTCGCCGGGACAACCATCGCCAGTCTGGCGGCCCTTTCCGGCTGCACCGAAGGCGCAGAAGCAGAACCGGAAGGCACAGACCTGCCTAGCTACACAAAGCTCCTCGGTGTGCAGCTTTACACCGTTCGCGATCTGTTTGAGAGTGATGCGCGTGGGACGCTCGAAGCTCTCGCTGAAATCGGGGTGAAGGATTGCGAGACAGCCGGTCTGTTCGATTACAAGGCCGCCGATATCCGAGCAATCATGAGCGATCTGGGTCTGGTAAGCCGCTCCGCGCATATCCGCCTGCCTGAACTTCAGGACGGTATCGGGCCATCTCTTGAAGACGCAGAAATTTTGGGTCAGTCGAACTTGTATCTCGGCTGGATTCCTGAAGAAGAGCGCACTCCGGACAAATATCGGGCGCTCGCCGACCTGCTCAATGAGCGTGGTGGCGACGCGAAGGCCGCTGGCAAGACAATCGGATATCACAACCACGAATTCGAATTTTTCGAGCAGGATGGCACGACCGGATACGATATTCTGCTGGAGCGAACCGACCCGGAACTGGTCACGATGGAGCTTGATTTCTTTTGGGTTGCCGATGCGGGAATAGATCCGCTTGATGTCTTCAAAAAAGCACCAGGCCGGTTCTCATCTTGCCACATCAAAGACCGTAGTTCTGACGGAGAAATGGTCTCAGTCGGCGATGGAACGATCGACTTCAAAACACTTCTGCCCTTGGCCGAAGCCGCCGGGATCGAACGGTTTTATGTCGAACACGACAATCCCGAAGATCCGATGGATTCGGTGCGGCGCGGGATTACTCATTTGATGAGCTGACCCGCGCGCTGCGCTCACTCTTTGGTGAGCGCGCTTAGCATGTCCATATCCCACCCCTTTTCGTCAGTGTAGAGCGCGAAAGTGTTGCCATAGGCCCAAAGGCACCACGGGATATCGGCCGCTTCCATCGCCGTTTTCACGGCGCCTGCCCACTCGACCCGTTCATCATTGTCGACTGGCGAGTGTACTCCGAATTCTCCGAGGAACACCGGGCGTTTGACCGCTGTCCGAAATGACGTTGCTATTTCGACTGCATTTGCGAGCTCAGCCTTGTCCTCGCTGGAACCCCAGCCGCGCTTGCCCTTGGGCATATTCTCGCCCAGCCAGCTCGCCTGCTGATGCGTGAAGTTGAACGGATCATAGTAGTGGAACGTGTAAACCACATTGGGATCTTCGGTGGAAAGGTTGGTCGCAAGCGACGTGATTCCAGACCATTCCTCACCACCCAAAATCACGATCCGGTCAGGATTATCTCCGCGAATAATCTGTAGCGCCATTGCCTGGAGCTGGCGCATTTCGGCGCCTTTGAGGTTCTTGTTGGGCTCGTTGAGCGTTTCGAACCACACATTGCTTGGTAGCTTGGAATAGCGCAGCGAAATCTGATCCCACAGAGCGCGATAGCGTTCCTTTTGCTCCTCAGGGTTCTCCATGATCTCTTCAAAATGATGGATATTCAAAACGACATTAAGTCCGCTGGTGAGCGCCCATTTCACATTGTTATCAACCACCTCGGCAAAGTCCGGGTGAATGCGAAACGTTGGGGCTGGCCCCGTGTAATCACTCCAGCGCACCGGGATGCGCACAGTATCGAAGCCGGCAGCGGCGATCCGCTGATAATCCTCTTTTGAATACAGTCGTCCCCAGGGGGCTCCATTGGGAGCCTCCAGCGCGTTACCCATGTTGACGCAGCGCTTCATCTGGAAGTCTTTGGCGATCTCTGCAGACTGTTCATCAGCAAAGGCCGCGCTCGGCGAAGCACCCAGCGCGATAGCGGCTGTCAACGTTGTCAAATTGCGGAACAGGTTCATGGTATCCCTCCCAGAAATGTTCTTCAGTCAGTTGGTTTGTGGCGGCGCAGTTGTGTCGCGCAGAATGAACTCATGGTCCAGCACGATCCGGTGAGCACCGTTCCGGCTCGCCTCGCTCAGTGTCGAAACCAGTTCCCGAACGGCTGTCGCGCCGAGATCACTCAGCGGCTGGCGAATGGTCGTAAGGTATGGGCGCATACAGGTTGCAATGCTGGCATCGTCGAACCCGACCACCGAAAGATCGTCGGGAACCTTCAGGCCGCGTTCGGTATAGGCTGCAACCAGTCCCGCAGCCATATCATCATTGGAGGAAAACACCGCTGTCGGAGGTGTCTTCAAACCGAGGAAGTACTGGCCGGCATCATAGCCCGATTGAAAATCGAACGTACCAGGGCGCACGAGGTCAGTGTCCACCGTCAAACCCGCAGCTTCCATGGCGACTGAAAACCCGGAAAAACGCACATGAGTTGAGCGCTGGTTTTCGCTGCCACGGATAAACCCGATACGATCGTGGCCAAGATCAGTCAGATGCCGGACAACTTCAATCGCCGCCTGATAGTCATCAATCTCAACAAGTAGGCCCTGTTTTTGCAGGTCGACTGGACCAACGCGAACGACCGGAATTCCCATCTCATGCAAAACGAAACCGATCTTCTCGTCATTCGCGTAAGGGGCAAGCAGCACAACACCATCAGGGCGACGGCGGCGCATCACCGTTTCGAAAGCATCCCGAATTTCTGAGATCGATTTCTGGTCGAGGTCTTCGACCAGACTGATCGACAGCTGATAGCCCAGTTCCTGACACGCAATCACAGCGCCAAACTGGATCGCGTTGACATAAGCGCTATCAGGATGGTGGCACACCAAGTTGATGTCATAGGATCGGCTGCCACGCAGCGATCGGGCCGATTGACTTGGAACGTAATCAAGCTTGTCGGCAGCCTCGCGAACCTTCCGGCGCAGCTTTTCCTGCACATGCGGCTCATTGTTGAGGACACGCGAAACAGTCTTGATTGAGACGCCGGCCAAATCGGCCACGTCTTTCATTTTCGCCGAGTTATCGGTCTTTGTTCTCGCCATACCCACCCCTCTACCGCGACAGCTCATCAACAATGCGAGCGTGCAGATCGCGGCTCAGTGGCATAAGGAAGAGCGTAATTGAAGCGATGATGAGCAGAATGCTTGGGACCAGAGCCATGTAACTGCCCAATGCCATTGCAGTTTCTGCTGATTGAACCTCGCGATCTGAATCATAACCAATGCCGGACAGGAAATACCCGACCGCCAATCCTGTCAGGCCCCCGGATGCCTTTTGAACAAACAGGCTGGAGCCGAAAACCGCCCCTTCATCGCGGCGACCATTCGAATACTGGCCATATTCTACTGTGTCGGGAATGAGTGCCCAAATGATGATCGCGAAGGCCGATCCTGCAAAGCCGATCAGCACCAATTGCAGCGGCACACCCGCGATCAAGAATGGTCCGAAAGCGAACAGCAATGCTCCGGCAAAGGCCGTCAGCAATGTCGCCAGATACCAACACTTCTTCTTTCCGATTGCACGCGTGATCAAAGTCCAGACCGGTGTCCCCGCAAGGGTAGCCAGCGCATATGCGGACATTATCACTTCCTTGTTGGCGAATGCGCCAGCATTTGCCTCGATATAGAATGCCATTGGGATGCTGAGGCTCGCGCCAGCCGCTGAGTTCAGCAACAACACGACCAATAGCATGCGCAACGCATCATTCTTCCTGAATGCGGTGAAGAATGACCTCAAGCTCCAGCCGGTTGGCAGATCTTCACCGCCCAGCGGCGGTTTCTCCCGCGTAAAAAAGAAACAGGCCGAAAGCGCCACTGTGGCAACGACCGCACCGATCATCGCGGTATAGAAGAACCCGTGGTTGGTGTAGGTTTCACCGGCTCCGAATTCGCGACTGAGCGGGAAGAAGAATGTCGTGACACACAGCATTCCGCAAAAGGCGAAAAACATCCGCACGCCAGAAAGCTCAGCGCGTTCTATCGAACTGAACGTCAACCGCGCCGAGAGCGCAGAATAGGGGACGGCTACAATGGTATAGGACGTGCGAAACACAATCGCCGCGAACAACAGGGCAGCGAACTGCGCCCAGCCTTCTAGCGGAGGTACCCAGAACAAAAGGCAGAAAGAGGCTCCAAGGCCAATACTGCCGAATAGGATAAATGGCCGATACACTCCGTGGCGGCTGCGGTTCGCCGCCGCAAAGGATGCGACTAGAGGGTCAGATACAGCATCCCACAACAGACCCAGCGCATAAATCCACCCTGCCAGTTTGGGATCCAGCCCGACGACCTTGGCATACCAGAAAACGAGCACAAGCGAGAGGCTGTGCCAATAGATGTTCAGGCCGAAATCGCCGATTCCATAGCCCGCCAGTCGCTTGATCTTCGCGGCTCGCATCAATGCTCCAGACACCGGAGAAGCGGTTGCTTCGGCGAAGCCTGCCACGTCAAAACCGGCCAAGTCCGGAAATTTTGGTGCGCACGGCAACCAACCGATCGGCAGCGGTGATAAACAATGTCCGGCCATCTTCCCCGAAGGCACAATTGGCGGTTGCTCGACCCGTATATATCCGACCGAGGCAGGTCCCATCTGGGTTGATCACCAGAACACCGCCTGGCCCGGCCAGAAAAACCTGCCCGTCCGAACTGACTGCCATGCCATCGGGCAATCCGCCGACTTCGTGCATGAAGGGGCGCGCGTCGAACCATACTTATCCCTCGCCGACCCCGCTCCCTGCCTCTGACCCGATTGAAAATCGACGGATCAATGGCGCATCAGGGTCCGATTGGCTGACATAGAGGGAGCGCTTATCAGGGGACAACACGACCCCGTTAGGGAATGTCATATCGTCCACAATCCGCGTGATCCTTCCATCACAATCAAGACGGTATACGCCATTCACATCAAGCTCTTTGAGAGGCGATTCATTTAGTCCATCCAGGCCGTATGGCGGATCAGTGAAGTAGATCGAGCCGCCAGTCGTTTCGATCAAGTCATTGGGACTGTTGAAGCGCTGGCCTTCGTACCGGTCGATCAATGTACGACGCTCGCCAGTTGCAAAATCGCGCGATTGCACGGCCCGCGCCCCGTGGTTGCACATAAGCAATCCACCCGACCTGCCAACTAGAAGCCCGTTCGCACCCGCTTCTCGCATTCCACCTGCGAGGTCTGGATCCACGCCCGACGGGTCCAGGAAGATTTCTACTCCGACATCCTGCGACCACGCAAATGCGCGATTCCCGGGCACGTCGGTAAAATAGAGCTTCTGGCGGGCCCGGTCCCAGGCTGGCCCTTCAGACCATTGGTGACCGGTGGAGAGCAGCCGCGCTGGTGCCGATTGATCGACGATCGCATCAAAACCGGTCTCGAATGGTTCGAAACGAACCCCGGCGTCGACAGCAGAACCTTCTTTTCCACCAACCCGCATACACCCTGCCGACCACAAAGCAGCCGTACCCGCAAGCAATGTCCTACGCGAGATAATCATATCAAACTGCACCCTCCCATTCCCTTGATATTCCAATATTGACAACCTTGTCAAAAACCGCTGCTTTGGGCGTGGGATTGAGAGATTCGGAGAGCGATTGCTGGTCTCCGGTTGAGAGGGATTTACAAATGTCTGTTCGCTCTTTTGCGCCAGGTCTGGCCGCTACTATTGCCATCTGCGTGAGTGGATGTGCCACCGGTTATTCCGGCGCAACTTCAGCGGAAATTGCACCAACTGCACAGGAACCTGCGTCCGCCACCGCAAGTGCAACTGACGGCACGGAAAAGATCCGTCCGGAAATCTGGCCACGACTTGAACGCGCCCCGCTCGATCCTGCAATCGAAGCGCGGATTGACGCGATTATGGCCAAAATGTCGCTTGAACAGAAAGTTGGCCAGACCATTCAGGCCGATTCCGGATCGGTGACTGCGGAAGAGGTGAAGCAATATCGGCTCGGTTCAGTGCTCAGCGGCGGCAACTCCGCACCTGGCCCGCTACCCTATGCTGACGCACAGACTTGGCTGGACACCGCAGATGCATACTGGAACGCGTCGACCGATCCCGAGGGTGTGGAGATCGCCATACCGATTATCTGGGGCATCGACGCTGTTCACGGTCACACCAATCTTCTCGGCGCGACAGTGTTTCCACATAATGTTGGCCTTGGCGCAGCGCGCGATCCCGATCTGATCGAGCGGATCATGGCAGTCACCGCCCGCGAATTGGTGGTTTCCGGCCATGACTGGACCTTCGCCCCCACCCTGGCAGTCCCTCGCGATGATCGCTGGGGTCGGGGATATGAAGGTTTCTCGGAAGACCCGAAGATTGTCGTGTCATACTCGGATAGGATCGTTAAAGGCTTGCAGGGCGCTCACGGCGGAGCTGATTTCATGGCGCCGGGCAAAGTGATCTCAGCCGCCAAACACTACATTGGCGATGGCGCGACGGACAACGGGCGTGATCAGGGTGACGCCAGCATCAGCGAGGAAGAACTGCGCGACATCCATGCGGTCGGTTATCTCCCGGCGCTTGAGGCTCAAGTGCAGACCGTGATGGTCTCTTTCTCAAGCTGGCAAAACATCAAGATGACCGGCAACAAAGCGCTGATCACCGATGTCCTGAAAGGCCGGATGGGCTTCAATGGTTTCGTGGTCAGTGACTGGAACGCGCACGGCCAGATACCGGGTTGTTCGAACACGGATTGCCCGGAAGCGTTCAATGCCGGGATTGATATGTTTATGGCACCCGACAGCTGGAAGGGGCTGTACGAAAGCACCCTCGCCCATGCGAAGTCGGGCCGCATTTCGATGGCGCGGCTTGATGACGCTGTTCGGCGGATCCTGCGTGTGAAGCTCAATTATGGGCTTATGGGCCGCGGTGCGCCGAGCACCCGTGCCAACGCGGGCAACAAAGCGCTGCTGGCCAATGCGGAGCACAAAGCCGTAGCGCGCGAAGCGGTGCGTAAATCACTCGTTCTTCTAAAGAACAACGGCTCCCTACTTCCGCTAGACGCTGGAGCCACCGTGCTTGTCGTCGGCGATGGTGCGGACAGCATCGCTAAGGCATCGGGAGGTTGGACGCTATCCTGGCAGGGTGGAACTCACAGCAATGATGAGTTCCCGAATGGGCAATCCATCCTAGGCGGAATTCGTGAAGCCGTTGCTACCGCAGGTGGAGAAGTCATTTTCGATCCCGAAGGCACTGGAAACCATCAGGCTGACGTCGTCATCGCAGTCTACGGCGAAGATGCCTACGCCGAGTTTCAGGGCGACCGCCCGCATCTCGATTTTGCCGAAGACGGATTCGACACCAGCCTGCTTGCTCAATATCGCGAGCGCGGAATGCCGGTCGTCTCGGTGTTCCTTTCCGGTCGGCCAATGTGGGTCAACCCTGAGATCAACGCCTCAGACGCTTTTGTCGCGGCCTGGCTTCCCGGTAGTGAAGGCGGCGGGGTAAGCGACCTGCTGTTCCAGCGCGATCCAAGCTTCGACTTTACCGGAAAGCTCGCCTTCTCATGGCCGAAGAGCGCTGATCAAGCGACGCTGAATGTCGGCGATCCAGGCTATGATCCACTGTTCGCTTATGGCTATGGCATGACCTATTCGGACACGGCTCAGCTTGCGCGCATATCCGAAGAATCGGGAATTGAGGCTGGCGCCAATGCGTCTGGCGATGTGATGTTTGCCGGTGGACAATCGCCTAATCCATGGTCGCTCTATGGCGTTGTGGATGGAACACAGACCCGCCTTAACTCCAGCACCTGGGACGGTGGCGCGCTTCTGTTCTCCGGGATCGACCGGCTTGCGCAAGAAGATTCGCTCCGCATCGATTGGCGTGAGGCAGGACCGGAAATGCGGATCTCCACGCATGATCCTGTCGACTTCTCGCGCCAGAGCAATGGCGCTATGGAATTGGCGTTCTTTGTGCGCAATCTG
>JBCBHD010000024.1:0-17486 GCA_038526115.1 Pseudomonadota bacterium
AGAAATGCGTCGGTCGAGGCTGACATCAGCCGCGCGCAACCGCCTCCGCCGCGATCATCCGCGCTTCGGCTTCCAATCCGACCCGACGCAGCGCCGAGGTAATATGATAGAGATGAAGCGGAGTCATTTGCGACCATTCGACGCCTTGCATTCCCAATCCGGCCAGCATTGCAACCAAGGTCGGATTCCCGACATCGGCGGCGCGGGTGATCAATTGCGACCAACGGGTCTGTCGGTTTAGATCGACATCCAGATCTTCCGAAAAACCAGTCGCCTGCCCGCTGCTGATACGTCCCAATCCCGCCAGTCCAGCGACAAGAAAGGCTGATTTACGATAGTCTTCGCTCTCATCATCACCAATGAAGGTTTCGATTCCGACCTCACTTGCAAGGCTTCCATCACCGGTCCCAGTCGCCAGCAAGGCCCAAGCCAGACTGCCTTCTTCAACAACAGTGGACCAACTCGCAGCATCGCGATCCAAGCCGGCGGTCAGCATCGATGCGATCAGCCCATCAGCGTAGCGAGCAAGACCTGCATCGGGAGTGATGCGTGCTGCTGCAAAAGCCGTCGTTACGCTTGCCGCGTAATCTGCCTGTGCGTCATCATCATCGAGCGTTCCCCACAACCCCCGCATTGCCGCAACGCGAGCCGCAGGATCCGGGGCGACATACGCATTCCGCAGTCGCCCGGCGCGGCTTGATATCTCACCCATGATCGAGCTGTCGGCATAAACCTGACTATACACTTCGACCATCGCTCTGGACGAAAGAATGCCTTCGCTCGCCGCCCGATCAGCATAAAGCGCCCTTTGGTCCAGGGGGATCATAGCCGCGCTTGCCGCCGACCGCGCGTAATAGCCCGGCACATCTTCCAACAAAGACTCCGGAATTGGCTCCCCCACAGCATTCGCCAAGGCAAAGCGCCATGGGTTGAGCTCTTCAACCCCTTCCCATTCAATCTCTACCGCCCGCCGCGCACGGCCCGCTGCGCCAGCATATCGCTGCGCCAAAAGCACATCGATCGCAGGAGCGATTTCGTCGCTGAGCGCCCGGTTCAGCTGCGAACCTGCAAGAGCGCCCTCGCCCGCATAGGCATTGCATATTGCCTGCATCATGACCCACTGCGCGCCTTCGCGATCGGAGCCCTGCAAACGGACAACCGGGCAAGCTCCCACAAAGTCAGAGGCCGCGATGTAAGAAGTAAGCGCCTGTTTGGTCAGCGCATCATTCCAGTTGCCGGTATCAACATCCTGAGCGAGGCTGCGAGCGACCGCGTACTCACCGATATTGTTGAGAACACCAGCGCGCAACGCCGCAAACTCGACCGGATTCATACCATCAGGCGCGGTCAACCGGCTCGCGACAGTGCGACGAAGGAGGATATGACCCCAACGCGACACTACAGGCCCTTTTGTTCCAGCCAGCGCGGCGCGGACTAAAGCAGCCGGCTGCTTAACCAGAGATGCAGTCGGCAATCCGCCTTCCTCGGTGGAAAGCACGCCAACCTGTGAAAGCGAACGCCGAGCCGCTGGGGGAATATCATAGCGCGGCTTCAGTCCGAGCAGATCGTCCAGATCATCCGTCGACATGTTTTCCAGCTCTTCGACCGAAGGCAATCGCGCGAGGTCACCACTGGAAACCTCTGGAACGGGCGGCAGCGCGCCGGGAACTGGTGCCGTTCCGGGAAGCGTTGTCCCCGGCGAAACACTGGGGCCAGATGTCCCCGGTGTTGGCGGCGGTGTCGAAGTTGGCGCAGGCGCCGGTGCGGGTGCAGGCGGAGGGGCTGGTTCGGGATCGTCAAATCCCGGCGGAAGGATGGATTCAGGCGCTTCTTGCGCAGTAAGTGCGCCCGTCGCCAAGCCACCACCAAGCGCCCCGATCAGCCCGACTACTGCCGCCGCCGTTACCCCATTGATACGTCGCATCAGTTTTGTCCCGGTCTTTCAATCGTCTGCACGATTGGGCGGATGGGTTCTTCCCCGCCATCAATCCAAGCCAGCGCCAACACTGCGATCACCGCAGCTGCGGCGTAGTAGGGCCATCTCTGTCTCAGGCCGCCCCGCTCCGCCCGATCAGGCGAAGACGCAACCATTGGCTGGATCGATTTGGTCCGTGGACGAGTATGGCGACGCAGTGCAGACATATTGCGCGCGCTCTACCCCATCTATAGGCCGGGCGGCAATGACCCAGAACACCGCTTTGAACGATGCCGACATCGCAGGCCTGGCAGCCCGGATTGATCGGCCGATTGTGCTCGTCGGCCTGATGGGTGTTGGAAAGTCGACGGTTGGCCGCAGGCTGGCCACCATGCTGAAGCGTGATTTTGTCGACGCGGATGACGCAATAGAGGAAGCTGCACAGCGAAGTGTTGCCGAAATTTTCCGCGAGTTTGGTGAAGCCTATTTCCGTGATGGCGAAAGACGCGTGATTTCACGGCTGATGGAAGAGCGGGCGGGCGTTATCGCCACCGGCGGGGGCGCCTTTGTCGATGAAGAAACCCGAACACTCATCCTCGATCAGGCCATCGCGGTATGGATCGATTGCGACATCGACACTCTTGTGGAACGCACATCGCGCCGCGATACTCGTCCGCTGCTAAGAGATGGTGACCCCAAAACGATTCTCACCCGCTTGTTTGAAGAGCGCGAGCCCTATTACAGCCAGGCCCAGATACGAATCCGGAGCGAGGACGGCCCGCATGCTGAAACCGCTAAAGCCATTATCGAAGGAATCGGCGCATGGCTGAAGTAAGCAAGAACCGGATCGTGATCCCGGTTGCGCTCGATAAGCGCGGCTATGATGTCGTTATCGAGCCAGATCTTTTGCAAAATTTCGCAGAACAGGCCGCCGGCTATCTCAGTTCCTACGCTGACAGACGCAAGGTACCATTTGTCGCCGATACCAACACGCATGCCCATTTTGGCCGAACGGTGGAAAATTCGCTGCGAGCCAGCGACTTATCGGTCGAATGGTTCATCGTTGAACCGGGCGAAGGCGCGAAAAGCTGGAGCGTGCTCGAACGTCTGACAGACTGGTTGCTGGAGATCGGAGTAACCCGGAGCGACCATGTTTTCGCATTGGGCGGCGGCGTTGTCGGCGATCTGACAGGCTTCGCATGCGCAGTGACCAAACGTGGCTGCGGCTTCGTGCAAATTCCGACAACTTTGCTCGCTCAGGTGGACAGTTCTGTCGGCGGCAAGACCGCGATCAACACCCGCGCAGGCAAAAACCTGATCGGGGCGTTTCATCAACCGGCAGCGGTGCTGATTGACCCAATGGTTCTCAACACACTTCCTGATCGTGAAATGCGCGCTGGCTATGCCGAAGTGGTGAAATACGGATTGTTGGGCGACGCTGAGTTCTTCGCTTGGCTGGAGGAAAACGGAACGGATGTGCTGGCCCGCGAACCCGTGACATTATCACATGCGATCGCAACCAGCATTCGCGCCAAGGCGCGCATCGTCGCAGAGGATGAGCGCGAAACCAGCGGTGTTCGTGCCCTGCTCAATCTCGGCCACACATTTGGCCATGCGCTGGAAGCAGAAACAGGCTTCACTGATCGCCTGCTCCACGGAGAAGCAGTGGCAATGGGAATGGTGCTCGCTGCTCGTTTTTCCGCTTTGCGCGGTGAACTGGCGCCCGGCGCGGCACAATTGGTCGCGCAGACAATCAGCGCGTCCGGCATGCTGGCCGACATTACCGAGCTCGGCTTGCAATGCGACGGCGCCCGCCTTGTCGAACACATGCGCCATGACAAAAAGATGGAGGGCGGCACCCTGCCGTTCCTGCTGCTCAAAGGTATTGGCGAAGCCTATCTCGCCCGCGATGTTGATCTGGCAGAGGTTGCCAGCTTTCTCGATGGCGAACTTGGCCCTGCAAGAGCGATGAGCGCATGACTCGTTTTGTCGATCTGTCGATTCCGATTACCAATGATGTGGTGTCTGACCCCGAGGTGATGCGGCCGAAGATCGAATATATGACCCATGAGCAGACATGGGAACAGATCGCGATGTTCTTTCCCGGTCTTGAGAAAGAGGATCTGCCTGATGGCGAAGGCTGGGCGGTCGAGAAGGTCGAGCTTGCCACGCATAACGGCACGCATATGGACGCGCCTTGGCACTACCATTCAACCACCGATGGCGGCGAAAAGCCCGCGCCGAGCATTGATGAAGCGCCGCTCGATCTGTTTTTCCGGCCCGGAGTGAAGCTCGATTTCTCGCATCTGCCCGACGGTCATGTCGTTACTGCTGCCGAGCTGGAATCCGCGTTTGCAGCCATCCGATATGAGGTTCAGCCCTTGGATATCGTGCTGATCCAATCAGGCGCAGTCTATGGCACCGAAAACTTCATCGATCAGGGCGTCGGACTGGGAGCAGAAGCGACCTTGTGGCTCACAGAACGCGGCGTTCAGGTCGTCGGCACCGATGCGTGGAGCTGGGACGCGCCGTTTAGCCACACCGCAAAGCGGTGGGCGGAAAAACGCGATCCTTCAATCATCTGGGAAGGCCACAAGGCCGGTCGCATTCGCCCGTATTACCAGATCGAAAAACTGACCAACCTTGAAGGCCTGCCGCCGCACGGCTTTATGTTCAGCTGCTTCCCGGTCAAAATCGAACGCGCCAGCGCAGGTTGGATCAGGGCCGTGGCAATGGTGTCAGACTAGCTCACAAACACGCCTGCCAGCAGCAAAATCGCAAGGACCAGAATGGTCAACCATGTGAGAATGACACCGATCTGTCTGGCGAGCGGTGCCTTCCCGGGTTCACTGGGTTGGTGCAACCCCACTACGTGTGCAAACCGCCCCAAGACAAAGGCAGCGGCGGTGCTGATCAGCAAAGTCGAGTTCGCTCCACCGAGTTCCAGCAAACCGAGCATGATCAGCACAATCGGAGCATGCTCGGCCAAATTCCCGTGACTGCGGGTCGCTGCAATTAGAGCGGGATCATCAGCGTCGCCAAATGCAGCCTTGAGCTTCAAACGCTTACTGACCGTCTCGATTGCTGTTGCGAGCAGCAAGAGTGCCATCACTGCAGCGGTTACGGCGGTTATGGATAATGACATATCGGTCTCCCTAGGCTCAACGATGCCTAGCGAGTTAAGTTGCAAATTGCAACTAGAATACGCTGCTGGTTTTTAGTGCTAGCTAGCCGGGCGGCCCGGCAGCTTGGAAACCTTATCGGTGATATCGGTCACATTAGCCTCGTGCTCGGCCATCATCTCGTCATGCTCAGCGAACAATTGCTCGATATCGCTGCGACGCTCAATCAGCATCTGCGCAATACCCGGCGCCAAGCTTTCGCCATCGCCAATCTGTCCGAGAAGCGCGGCTATATCACTGGCCGTGGCGTCGCGCGGGGTCTTAAAGAAATGACCCTTGCGGTCAAAATAACCGGTACCTTTCCTCGCCATAACCCTACCCCTTCCAAGTCGAAGCGTTGCGACATGCTGATTCGACCTGTGAAGTTTCGCTATTTCGCGAGCGCTTGACCAGCGCATTAATGTAAAATCATGCCAAACCGGATGAAGTTGACGCAAAGATACAATGGCGCGCAACACACCTGCACCTTTGGGGGACAGATAGTGGCATTATGATTTATGAATCTGCTCTGTTCTTAACCAATCTGAGCTCATGAAAAGTCGGCGAAGCAGACTATTCCAGTTCCAGAATCACTGCATCGACTGCCAGGCTTTCACCCTCAGACGCATTGATTGAGGCAATTTTGCCTTCCTTTTCAGCGCGCAGGATATTCTCCATTTTCATCGCTTCCACTGTGGCGAGCGGCTGGCCAGGTTGAACCTCTTCACCCTCGTTCACGTGGAGCTTCACAAGCATCCCTGGCATCGGGCAGATCAGCATTTTGGAAAGATCTGGTGGCACTTTCTCGATCATATGCTGGGAAAGCGGGGCCAGCGTCGCAGGAAGAACCAACGCTTCGTGAGAGGCTCCTCGGGTGATCATGCGCCAGCGCACACCGATCCGATCGATCTGAACCGCCATTTCGTTGTCACCGGTTACCTGAGCAATGGGCATGCCAACTTCCCAGTCCCAAGTGCCGCGCATGGTTTCGCCATCGACCGTCGCACCGCCTTCTTCGAGCAGCACGTCGAATTCGCGCTTGCCGATTTTGACCGTCCAGCGCGACGGAGGATTGTCAGTGCCGTTCAGCTGGCTTGAGATTTTGCGCGCACGCACCTGCTCTGTGAATTCCGCTCCGGCAAACAACACTGCCATTTGCCGCAACCACGCATCATCGGAAGGCGCGCCTTCAAATCCTTCGGGGTATTCTTCGGCAAAAAAGCCGGTCGTCAGCTCACCCGAACGGAACCGCTCATGCTGCATGATCGCGCTGAGGAAATCGACATTGTGGCCAAGCCCCCTTATGCGGAAGTTATCGAGCGCTTTGATTTGCAGGTCGGCTGCTTCGTTGCGCGTTGGAGCCCATGTGACCAGCTTGGCGATCATCGGATCGTAAAACATCGACACTTCGCCGCCTTCGAAAACGCCATCATCCACGCGAATGCCATTAACACCGCGACGGCCGTTGGCGCTGCCATCGTTTGTCCAGCCTTCGAGTGGCGGCTCATATTCGATCAAGCGCCCGGTTGATGGCAGGAAACCGCGATAAGGGTCTTCCGCATAGACGCGATTTTCAATCGACCAGCCGTCGATGCCGATATCGTCCTGTGTCAATTCCAGCTTTTCGCCAGCAGCGACCCGGATCATCTGTTCGACCAGGTCGACCCCTGTAATCGCTTCGGTGACGGGGTGCTCGACCTGCAAACGAGTGTTCATTTCCAGGAAGTAGAAACTTTCGCCGGTGGGATCGGCCCCGCTTACGATCAGCTCAACTGTACCGGCTGAATGGTAGTCCACCGCACGCGAAAGAGCGACGCATTGCTCACCCATCGCTTTGCGCATCTTCGGCGTTACGAAGGGCGACGGTGCTTCTTCAACCACCTTTTGATGGCGCCGCTGGATCGAACACTCACGCTCGTTCAAATACAGGATATTGCCGTGCTTATCGCCGAGGATCTGGATTTCGATATGGCGGGGGTTCTCGATGAACTTTTCGATGAACACCCGATCATCACCGAAACTGTTCAGCCCTTCCCGCTTGGTCGCTTCAAAGCCTTCACGTACGTCCTGTTCGGACCAAGCGAGGCGCATGCCTTTGCCGCCGCCACCAGCGGAGGCCTTCATCATTACGGGGTAACCGATGTCGGTCGAGATCTCGACAGCGTGTTCGGTATCTCGGATTTCTCCGACGAAGCCGGGGACTACATTTACGCCCGCTTCTTTCGCCAGCTTCTTGGATTCAATCTTGTCGCCCATCGCTGCGATAGCACCGGGAGGTGGACCAATGAACGCAATGCCTTCCGCCTCTAGCGCTTCAACGAAACTCGCCCGCTCGGACAGAAAACCGTATCCCGGATGGACCGCCTCAGCGCCGGTTTCCTTGCATGCGGCAATGATCTTTTCAGGGATCAGATAACTCTCGGCTGCGGGAGCTGGGCCGATATGGACGGCCTCATCCGCCATCCGCACGAACGGGGCCCGCGCATCGGCATCGGAATAGACCGCTACCGTTGCAATACCTATTTTCTGCGCGGTCGTTATGACACGGCAGGCAATTTCACCGCGATTGGCAATCAGGATCTTGGAAAACAAGCGGGGGTCTCCAGCTATCGCAAAGTTAGGCCAAGCCTATGCCGTGTGGAGCGCAGGCAGGCAACCTATCGGTATTGCTCTTCAGAAGGGAGCTGTTGCCAGAGCCCGCAATTGCTCAGTGCGATCCAGAGTCAGTGCGGTCTTGCAGCTCGAGACCAATAACGGTTCGAGAGTTCCTCCACGCGCGGTGTAACCATCCACTCGGCAATGCGCATCGCGAAATTTGATCCACGCGCGCTGCGCTTCGAGCAAACTCGCAAACCAGCCGGGGCGGTCATCGCCAGTGTTAAAATCAAACTCCGCATACGATGCATCGCGGGCCTTCATCTCGTCTGCGGTGATGGCCCATTGCGCGTTGAGCGCAGTGTCTGCTTCAACAAATCTCTGACCAGCGCACCAATTCATTTCTTGCTGATACTGCGGGTCATCGCAGTTCCATTCAGGATTGGGTGGCGTGGCGGGAGCGCTCGCCTGCAACACGAGCAAAGGCATCAGGGTCTGGATGATCATGCAAGGCTCCTGTTAGCAGCGTAGGATGTTAGGCTGTCAGCATAGGCAGGAGCGCCGCGACGGTCACCCTCTCCATCAAGCAAGGTTTGCACAGACTTGGCGAGCACGGCGATGTTGGCACCGTTCAAACTACCGAGAGGGGCAACATAAACGCCAATCGTGAACAGGATCGCGCCTGTCTGGGGCAATCGCCTGAGGGTCTGACGCTCGGACCGCACAAAAAGCGTCTCGCCAGCGTTCAGCGCTGTCACGTGCCGGAAGTCGTCTTCAGCCTTGGCGTCAGTTAGCCAGCGGCGATCACCCGTCGGCGTAATAAACCAATTGCACCGTCCATAGATTGCCCCCGGCTTGAGCGTGTCCATGAAGCGATCGACCCCGGTCGCCAACTGCTCTTCATACCCTGCGATTGGCGCGTGCAGAGCGCGCAGCGGAAGGCCGATTTTGTCCTTGGGATACCAGTCGGTAGGCCAAGCGACAGCCGCTCCGATCAGGCGGTATGGATCACTCCCCTCTGGCTTGGTGAGCAGGCACATATCCTCATGATGATGGATCGCGACTTCTGGCAAAGCGGCTTGATCAGGTCCAATTGCAATGCCGAGCATCGCCGCAAGTTCGCGCCCTGGCGCATCGGCTTCAGGCGTAAGCTGAACCCCTTCAGGCCAATCTTCAAACCCCTTTCTACGGTCTGCATGATCAGGCTTGGACTGGAGCCATTCATCTTCCGTCAGCCGCACCAACCCCATCTTGAGCTGCCCGCCACCGCGAGCCCGTGGGAGAAGTTCGTCGACGGAGAAGCCGAGACTCATTGCGCCTTACTCGGCAGGCTCGCTCACCTTGCACGCTCGCATAGGCTCCTCGGCTTGCAAAGCCGTCAGCCCCAGCTTCGCAAATAGGGCTCCATCGCTGTCGTCGCCGGCATTGGGCGCGGTGAGCAGCTTGTCTCCTGTGAAGATCGAGTTCGCTCCCGCAAGGAAGCACAGCGCCTGTGTCGCTTCGGACATGCTCTCGCGACCAGCCGAAAGCCGCACCATGCTCAGCGGCATGGTGATCCGCGCGACGGCGACCGTGCGAACGAATTCAATGTCGTCGATCTTCGCCATCGGCGTATCGGCCAACATATCACCCAGCACGGTACCTCTGACTGGCACAAGCGCGTTCACCGGCACGCTTTCCGGATGCTGTTCGAGCGTCGCTAGTGTGTGGACAAAGCCAACGCGATCCTCGCGTGTCTCGCCCATGCCGACGATCCCGCCCGAACACACATTGATGCCCGCGCTGCGCACGTGATCAAGCGTATCGAGACGGCACTGGAAATCGCGGGTTGAGATCACGCGCTCATAGTATTCTGGCGAGCTGTCGATGTTGTGATTGTAATAATCGAGCCCGGCTTCGGCGAGCATTTCGGCCTGATGCGGCTCCAGCATTCCCAGTGTCATGCACGTCTCAAGACCCATTTCGCGCACGCCTTTCACGATCTCGACGATCGCTGGCATGTCGCGGTCTTTGGGGTTCCGCCACGCCGCGCCCATGCAGAAGCGCTGGGAACCTGCATCCTTCGCCTGCGCGGCGCGTTGCAACACGGCCTGCACATCCATCAACTTGGTCGCCTCGACACCGCTATCCGCCTTCACCGATTGCGAGCAATAGCCGCAGTCTTCCGGGCATCCGCCGGTCTTGATGCTAAGCAGTGTGCACAGCTGGATCTGCTCGGGCGGATGGCTCTCGCGGTGGACGCTGGCTGCGCGGAACAGCAGCTCTGTGAAAGGCAAGTCAAACAGCTCCGCGATTTCCTCGCGGGTCCAATCGGTGCGAATGTCAGTCATTATCCTGCTTCTGCGAGAGCCTGAGCCAAATCGGCTTTGATATCGTCGATATGTTCGATGCCCACTGACACGCGAACGACATCAGGGCCAGCCCCGGCGGCAAGCAGTTCCTCACCTTCGAGCTGGCTGTGCGTGGTCGAGGCCGGGTGGATGATCAGCGAACGCGTGTCGCCGATATTGGCCAAGTGGCTGAACAGCTTGACACTTTCGACCAGCTTCACGCCCGCTTCGTAGCCACCCTTCAGGCCGAAGGTGAACACCGCCCCGCCCTTGCCGCCGAGATATTTCTGCGCGAGTCCGTTGTACCGGTCGTTGCTCAATCCGGCATAGCTCACCCATTCCACCTGCGGCTGCTGCTTGAGCCATTCGGCCAGCGCCTGCGCATTGGCGCAGTGCTTTTCCATCCGCAAATGCAGCGTCTCCATCCCGGTGAGCGCGAGGAAGGCGTTCATCGGCGCCATCGCCGGGCCGAGATCGCGTAGGCCCAGAACGCGGCAAGCGATGATGAAAGCAATCGGTCCGACAGGCTCCAGCGCATCGACCAGCACCGCGCCGTGGTACGAACCGTTGGGCTGAGTGAGCGACGGATATTTGTCCGCGTTCGCTTTCCAGTCGAACTTGCCGCTATCGACGATGACACCGCCAATGGCGTTGCCATGACCGTTTAGAAACTTGGTGGTCGAATGCACCACGATATCCGCGCCGTGCTCGATCGGACGGCACAAGGCAGGCGAGGCCATTGTGTTGTCGACCATCAGCGGCACACCGCCTGCATGCGCGATGTCGGCGATTGCATTGATGTCGCTGACGACACCGCCGGGATTGGCGAGACTTTCAATGAAAACGCAGCGCGTCTTGTCATCCATCGCCGCACGGACATTCTCGGGGTCGTCGGCATCGACGAAGCGCGTTTCCCAACCGAACTTCTTGAACGCCTCACCCAGTTGGTTGAGCGACCCGCCATAGAGCTTCTTCGCCGCAACGATGTTGCAACCCGGTTCCATCAACGTGTGAAACGCGAGCAATTGCGCAGCATGGCCCGAAGCGACACCCAGCGCGCCGACACCGCCCTCAAGCGCGGCAACCTTATTCTCCAACGCGTCGTTGGTGGGGTTCATGATGCGCGAATAGATGTTGCCGAACTCGCTGAGCGAAAACAGATTCGCGGCATGTTCCGCGCTGTCGAAGACGTAGGAAGACGTCTGATAGATCGGCGTAACGCGTGCGTTGGTTGTGGGATCAGGCTCACAGCCAGCGTGGACAGAGAGCGTTTCGGGATGAAGGTTTGTCATTTTTCACCTTTTGAAAGGAATCGGACGACGGCAATTCCGACAACCACAATCGCAATCAGGCTCCCGGGAAACCAGAGAAACTTTTCGAGTGCCTCGTTTTCACAACCGGAGCCATCTGGTGCAGGTGCGCAGTGACCGAGGCCCGCGAAGGTCAATCCCAAGAGCACGATCGGAACGCCGAGCAATGCTACGACCGCACATCCAAGCATTTGCGACCTGTTGAGCGAAGACCTCTTATTATCGTTCAACACCAGCCCACTTCGTCATTGCGAGCGTAGCGAAGCAACCCAGTCCCGCGCTTTCTGGATTGCCGCGTCGCCTGCAGCTCCTCGCAATGACGTGAGGTTCTTGGTTCATCACTCCGCCGCCTCATCGATTACACTATCCAGCGGCGGCATGTTGTGGCCGAGCAGCGTGAGGATATCCGCTGCGCATTCGACCACATTGGAGCCGGGGCCGTAGATGCCCTGCACCCCAGCCTCGCGCAGGAAGTCGTAGTCCTGCGGCGGGATCACGCCGCCTGCGGTGACCTTGATATCCGGTCGGCCCGCTTCCTTCAGCAAACGGATCAATTCCGGGATCAGCGTCTTGTGGCCAGCGGCAAGGCTTGAGGCTCCGACAACGTCTACACCGCTGTCCAATGCCGTTGCGCAGGCCTCTTCGGGCGTTTGGAACAATGGTCCAGACACAACTTCGAAGCCCATATCGGCAAATGCGCTGGCGATCACATTCGCGCCGCGATCGTGACCGTCCTGACCCATCTTGGCGACCATGATGCGCGGTTTGCGCCCCAAGCGCCGTTCCACCGCATCGACGCCATCCGTGACCTGCGCCCAGCGTTGATCGAACTCGTAAGCGGTCTTGTACACGCCGCTGACCGGCTTTGGCGTGGCGTCATGGCGTCCGAAGACCTCTTCCATCGCCGCGGAGATCTCACCTAACGTCGCGTCGTGACGTGCGGCTTCAACTGCCAGTTCCAGCACATTGCCGCCGCTCGTGCAGCCTGTGGTCAGGGCTTTGAGAGCAGCCTGGCAGGCCGCTTCATCACGCCCTGCCCGCACCTCAGCGAGCCGCGCAATCTGGCCCTGACGAACAGCTGCGTTGTCGACTTCAAGCGTGTCGATCTGCTGCTCTTCGGCAAGCTGGTACTTGTTAACGCCGACAATAACCGTCTCGCCCTTGTCGATACCGGTCTGCTTCTCCGCCGCTGCGCGTTCTATCGCGGCTTTGGGCGCGCCGGTGTCGACATAAGCGGTCATCCCGCCGGCCTGATCGACTTCAGCGATCAGCTTCTCGGCTTCTTCGACCAAAGTCGCGGTGAGCGCTTCAATGTAGTACGAGCCACCGAGCGGATCGACGACATTGGTGATCCCGCTTTCCTCCTGCAGCACCAGCTGCGTGTTGCGCGCAATGCGCGCAGAGAAGTCGGTCGGCAGCGCAATCGCCTCATCCAAGGCGTTGGTGTGCAAACTCTGCGTACCGCCCAAGGTGGCGGCTAGTGCTTCGACTGTCGTGCGGATGACGTTGTTGTAGGGGTCTTGCTCCTGCAGCGAGACGCCACTCGTCTGGCAGTGCGTGCGGAGCATTTTGGAGCGGTCTTTCTGCGCCCCCAGCCCGTCCATCACACGATACCAGAGAGTGCGCGCGGCGCGCAGCTTCGCGATCTCCATGAAGAAGTTCATGCCGATCCCGAAAAAGAAGCTGAGCCGCCCCGCAAACGCGTCAATATCCAGCCCCGCCGCCATCGCGCGGGTCACATATTCCTTGCCGTCAGCAATCGTGAAAGCGAGCTCCTGCACCGCCGTCGCCCCGGCCTCGTGCATGTGATAGCCGCTGATCGAAATGCTGTTGAATTTCGGCATGTTGGCGGACGTGTACGCAATGATGTCCGACACAATCCGCATGCTCGGCTCAGGCGGATAGATATAGGTGTTGCGGACCATGAACTCCTTGAGAATGTCGTTCTGGATGGTTCCGGAAAGCTTCTCCGCGCTCACACCCTGCCGCTCACCCGCGACGATATAGAACGCCATCACCGGGATCACCGCGCCATTCATCGTCATGCTGACGGACATCGTGTCCAGCGGGATCTGGTCGAACAAGATTTCCATGTCCGCGACCGTGTCGATCGCGACACCCGCTTTGCCGACATCACCGAGCACACGCGGGTGATCGCTGTCGTAGCCACGGTGGGTGGCAAGATCGAACGCGACGCTCAAGCCCTTCTGACCTGCCGCCAGATTTCGGCGGTAGAAGGCGTTGGATTCCTCGGCGGTCGAAAAGCCCGCATATTGTCGGATCGTCCACGGACGCCCCGCATACATGCTCGCCTTCACGCCGCGCGTGAACGGCGCGAAACCGGGCAATCCGGGATCAAAATCCGCGTGATCCGCCTCGGTGTAAAGCGGCTTGATATCGAAGCCTTCGGGCGTGGACCAAGTGAGGTCGCGGCCTTTGGATTCCTTGTCCGCCAGGACCTTCCATTCTTCGGGGGTCGGTTTGTCAGTCATTTTCTTTCGCCTGAAGTTTCTCTGCTGCAGCTCGCTGCGCTTCTGCAATAGCCACTGCCCGTGCCTGCGCACCTGCACCTAAGATGTTGTCGGCATGCTCGATAAACTCATCATAATCCTGCGCGAAACTGTCTCTGCGCATCGCAGCGATAAGATCAAGAAGAGCGCGATTCACGCTCGGCTCAAACGGATTGCCCTTTGCACGCTCGACGCAATCGTAAAGCGCGCTCAAACGCGCAATGACTTCTTTCGATCCATATGTGACGATGTTGGCGTGCGCGCTGCTGTAATCGCGTTCTTGTTCAATCTGCGCAAGCTGCGCTGCGATGGCTCTGCGGCCCGGATCTCCATCGGCAGGGACTTTCCCTTCGACCACGTCGTCCAAGATTGCCATTTGCGTGTCCAGATCGCGCTGCAACGCTTTTGCATTCGAGCCGGTGGCAACCTGCAGATACTCCGAATACACTTTGATGCGCTGGTCCCGCCTGCCCTTTTCAAGCTCTCGTTCCCGCGCTTCCCGTTCCTTCCGTTTCTCCTTGGTGTAGGTGAGATAGAAGGTGGCAATACCAATCAGGATTGTCGCTGTCGTGAGCACAGAACTCAGGATGTCGCTGGCTTCAAGACCACTAAGCATGACAATCACCTCTCCCATTGGCTTTGACTAGCCCAGGTTCGAAGAGCAGATCCCATACCATGAAGCCGGCATCTGTGGTCGCTTGAAGGCCGAGTTATCTACGAACCTGATAATCAGCCAAGCTCTATGCGCCTTTGAACTCCGCCTTGCGCTTTTCGAGGAAGGCTTTGCCGCCCTCTTTCGCGTCGGCCGAGCGGCCGGCAATATGCTGCGCTTCGGCTTCTGCGAGCAGCACCTGTTGCAGCGAGCCATCGAGCGCAGTGGCAATGTTGCGCTTCATCGCCGCATAAGCGAGCGTTGGACCATTGGCGAGCTTGGCGGCGAGCGCCTTGGCTTCGTCCATCAACAATTCGTCATCGACGCATTTGTAGATCAGGCCCCATTCCTCAGCCTGTTCCGCGCCGATCTTCTCGCCGAGCATCATCATGCGCGTGGCGCGAGCGCGGCCGATGGCGCGGGCCAGCAGCCAGGTCGATCCGCCATCTGGCACAAGGCCAATATTGACGAAGGCCTGCAGGAAATACGCCTTGCGCGCCGCAATGGTGAAGTCGGCAGCGAGCGCGAGCGAGCATCCAACTCCCGCAGCCGGGCCGTTGACCGCGCAGATCACCGGAACGTCAGCGCGGATCAAGTGGCTGACCGCCGGGTTGTAGTGATTGGAGAGCGCCTCATGACTGCCGCCTTTGCCGGTGAGCGCATTGTCGCTCCCCCGCGCCGAGAGGTCGGCTCCCGAGCAGAAGCCCTTGCCTTCACCGGTGATCAGCACCGCACGGCTGTCCCCCAGATCGTAGAACACCTGACCGATCTCATTCGCCATTTGCGGCGGCATCGCGTTGAGGCGATCCGGGCGATTGAGGGTGATGGTGGTCAGCGGTCCGTCTTTTTCGACGCGGATGGTTTCGTACGACATTAATGGCCTCCCTTTGGGGTCTCCATAATCTCGGTAAGCATGCCCTGCATATCCTTGGGATGGACGAAAAAGATAGGCGTGCCGTGCGCACCGATGCGCGTGGGGCCAAGAATGCGCTTGCCCATGCCCTCAAATTCCTCGCGTGCCGTAGCGATATCGGGGACTTCAAAACAGACATGATGCTGCCCGCCCGCCGGGTTCTTTTCGAGGAAGTTGTTGATCGGGGAGGCCTCGTCAAACGGCTCGATCAGCTCGATCTGCGTGCCATTCATGCCCGAATCGGTCGGCGTGTTCACGAAGCAGACCTTCACGCCTTGCTCCGGCAAGTCGAACGGTTCGGTGATGTCAGCCGCGCCCATAACGTCGCGGTAATGCGCGATGGAGTCGGCGATCGAAGGCGTGGCGACGCCAATATGATTGAGACGACCTAGTTTCATCTAACAACCTCCGAGTAATAGGGATTATGAGGATCCCAAGCGCCACCAGGCTTTCGCAATTCCTCACCCCATTGGTCTATTTCTGTTCTGAGGGTCGAAATATATTCAATGAACCCAGTCGCATCGATTTCAGTTGACGTCTCCCCCATAGAGATCACCTTTCTACCGTCGAAATGCCAGATGAGTTCGGCAACCAGCCGCTCGTCGCGGGTCCAAATTTCGATGCCAATTGTATCTGGTTCAAGCGGCGCAGCCCTTACAGTTTTCAAATCATCGACGGTAAGCATGATCACTCCTCACAACGGAATATTGTCATGCTTCTTCCACGGGTTCTCGAGCTGCTTGGTCCGCAGTTTGCGTAGCCCCAGCGCGATCCGCCGCCGCGTCGAATGCGGATGGATCACTTCGTCAATATAGCCGCGCTGTGCCGCCACAAAGGGGTTGGCGAAGCGGTCCTCGTATTCCTTGGTCTTGTCGGCAATCTTGTCCGGGTCGTCGCGGTCCTGGCGGAAGATGATCTCCACCGCGCCCTTGGCGCCCATTACCGCGATCTCGGCGGTCGGCCAGGCGTAGTTCAAATCGCCGCGCAGGTGTTTTGACGCCATCACGTCGTAAGCGCCGCCATAGGCCTTGCGGGTGATGACGGTGATCTTGGGCACGGTCGCTTCGGCATAGGCGAACAGCAGTTTCGCGCCGTGCTTGATGATCCCGCCCAATTCCTGCGCGGTGCCGGGGAGGAAGCCGGGGACGTCGACGAAGGTCACAATCGGAATTTCGAACGCATCGCAGAAGCGTACGAAACGCGCGGCTTTCTTCGACGAGTTGATATCGAGCACACCCGCCAGCACCATCGGCTGGTTCGCGACCACGCCCACGGTGCGCCCTTCGACCCGGCCAAAGCCGCAGATGATGTTCGCGGCGTGGCCCGGCTGAATCTCGAAGAAGGTGCCTTCATCAACCGTCTTCTGGATCACCTCATGCATGTCATAAGGCTGGTTCGCATTGTCTGGGATCAGCGTGTCGAGCGAATGCTCCAAGCGGTCCCACGGATCGTTGGTCGGGACTTCAGGTGTTTCTTCGCGGTTCGACAGCGGCAGGTAATTGAAGAATTCGCGGGTCGCGAGCAGCGTTTCGATGTCGTTCTCAAAGGCGCAATCGGCAACCGAAGTCTTGGTCGAGTGTGTGATCGCCCCGCCCAGCTCTTCTTGCGTGACTTCTTCGTTGGTGACCGTCTTCACCACGTCTGGCCCGGTGACGAACATGTAGGAGCTGTCTTTCACCATGAAGATGAAGTCGGTCATTGCGGGTGAGTACACCGCCCCGCCCGCGCACGGCCCCATGATGAGGCTGATCTGCGGGACTACACCGCTGGCGAGCACGTTTTTCTGGAACACCTCGGCATATCCACCCAGCGACGCCACGCCTTCCTGAATGCGCGCACCGCCGGAATCGTTGAGGCCGATGACGGGCGCGCCGACTTTCATCGCGGTGTCCATCACCTTGCAGATCTTCTCCGCATGGCGCTTCGACAGCGACCCGCCGAACACCGTGAAGTCTTGGCTGAAGACATACACTAACCGCCCGTTGATCGTGCCGCTGCCGGTGACGACGCCATCGCCGGGAATGCGCTGATCCTGCATGCCGAAATCGACGCAATCGTGCTCGACATAGGTGTCGATCTCTTCAAACGAACCTTCATCGA
>JBCBHD010000025.1:0-17218 GCA_038526115.1 Pseudomonadota bacterium
ACGCCAGTCGCTTCGTGTCCTTGGCAACAATGAAACGGCTTACGATTTGTCGCAGCGTCAGATCCAACTGGGCGGAGGTCGAACAATTCGCCTTGCCGACGTTGCAACGGTGCGCGACGGCTTTTCGGAACGCACCTCGATCGGCGAAGTCGATAACCGGGAAGTCGTGAATTTCTACATGAGCCGTGCCCGCGGTGCCTCGGATGTTACTGTCTTCGATGAAGCCAAGGAAAAGATCGCGCAGATCGAAACCGAGAATCCCGGCGTCAAATTCATCCCACTGTTCAACACGGTCAAATACACGGAAAGTCAGTACAAGAGCTCGATGGCAGCGCTGATCGAAGGTGCGCTGCTGGCTGTGGTTGTTGTATTCCTATTCCTGCGAGACTGGCGGGCAACCTTCATTTCGTCGGTTGCGATCCCACTCTCCGCAATCCCGACCTTCTTCTTCATGGACTTGCTGGGGTTCAACCTGAACTTCCTGTCGCTGCTGGCGCTTGCGCTGGTGGCTGGCGTGCTGGTCGATGATGCGATCGTGGAGATCGAGAATATCGTCCGACACATGCGAATGGGCAAAACCGCCTATCAAGCGAGCATCGACGCGGCTGATGAAATCGGATTGCCAGTGGTGGCGACCAGTTTCTGCATTGTTGCGGTGTTCCTGCCCGTAGGCCTGATGCCGGGCATTTCTGGCCAGTTTTTCCAGAACTTCGGCTTAACGGTGGTCGTCGCGGTGCTGATGTCACTCGCCGTTGCGCGAATGATTACGCCGTTGATGGCGGCCTATTTCCTGAAAGCGGACGGCCACGCGACGCATGGCGAAGGCCCTTGGATGGATCGCTACATGCGAGTTCTCGCATGGACTCTCGACACAGGCAAAATGACAGCGCGTCGGTCGGATGTTTCGGGGCCGCGGATGCGTTGGCTTTACGCGCTTGCGCTTTTGTTGGTCGTAATCGTCCTGCTGGGTGTGACGGCTATGGCCATGTTCATGTCGTTCGGCGCTATTTCCGGCCTTGAGATCCCGACCAAGGTCGCAGAGGCCGTGTCGAGCGATCAAAACTCGACACCGTATTTCCTAGCATCAAAGCTCTTTGAGATCACTCAGGTTGTTCTTGTTTCGGTGATAGGGTTTGTGGCCGGCTGGCTCATCTTCAAGCTGATTGAATTGCCATCGCGCGGGTCTGGCGCCTTTGCCAGCGGCATGCGCTACCTCACGGCGCGATTCTACGATCATCGCGTTTGGATGCTTGGTATGGGCTGGTTCTCGCTGCTCGTGACGGTCCTGTTGTTCGGGCAAATCCCCGGCCAGTTCCAGCCATCGATTGATGACTCGAACAGCACCGTCGATATCGAAATGGTGCCGGGCACAACGCTGGAAACCACTCGCCGCGTGACCAAAGAAGTGGTCGGAATCCTGCAGGAACAGCAGGAAGTCGAGCTGATGCTCGAACGGACCCGTATCGGCAACGCCAGCATCTACATCACCCTGAAGGATGATCGCGAGCGCACTTCGATTGAGTTTGAGCGCGAAGTCGGCCCGCTTTTGCAGGATATTCCTGATGCCCGCGTGCGGTTTGAGTCGCAAAGTGGTGGCTTTGGTTCGGGCCGTGATCTGACCATTATGCTTGCAGGTTCCGATCCCGCACTGCTTGAGGAAACAGCCACCACGCTTGTGGAGCAGATGAAGGGGATCGACGATATTGTTGCGCCTCGCATCAGCGCTGATCTCAATCGTCCGGAAATTATCATCACGCCACGTGAGGATATCGCCGCAGAACTGGGCGTAACAACCATCGCGCTGTCGCAGACCATCCGCATCGCAACGCTCGGAGAAATTGAGCAGAACGCAGCACGCTTCTCGCTGTCTGACCGCCAGATCCCAATTCGTGTCAAACTGTCCGAAGAAGCGCGGACGAGCATGACAACGATCGAGAATTTGCCAGTTCAGACGAGCAGCGGCGGCTCGGTGCCATTGTCGCGCGTTGCCGATATCAGTTTCGGTTCGGGTCCAACTGCGATCCAACGGTACAATCAGAACCGCCGCGTTCTGGTGGGCGCTGATCTCGCCAGCGGAGTCGTGAAGGGTGAAGCGCAAGCGCAAATCGATCAGCTGCCGATCCTTCAGGAACTGCCAACAGGGGTGATCCGTGATGTGGTCGGCGAGGATGAATGGCAGCAGGAAATGCTTGCCAATCTGACCGTGGCAATCATCGCCGGGGTCTTGCTGGTATTTGCCTGTCTGGTGCTGCTCTACAAGCGACTGATGAGTCCGTTGGTCAACATGACCTCACTCGCCCTGGCGCCGCTTGGCGGCATCCTTTTCATCTGGCTGATCGGCATGCCGCAAACCATGCCTGTCTATATCGGGATCCTGTTGCTTCTCGGAATTGTCTCGAAGAACTCGATCCTGTTGATCGATTTTGCGATCGAGGAAATGGCCAAAGGTACCGATAAGCTGACTTCGATCATGGAAGCCGGTCACAAGCGTGCCCAGCCAATCGTGATGACGACCGTTGCGATGACGGCAGGGATGATCCCTACCGCGATTTCGCTGACAGGTGATGGTGCATGGCGTCAGCCGATGGGGATCGTGGTGATCGGCGGCCTGATCATGTCAACGTTGCTGACTCTGGTTATTGTCCCTGCAGGATTCAGTTTGGCCGATGGCTTCGAACGGCGCGCCGGACCGTGGCTGCGCGAGCGTATGCTCACTTACAAACCCGGCGATGATACCAAGCCATATGGCCCCGCTGCGGAAGATAGTGCGCCGGACGTGCCGTTTCCGGGTAAGCCTGCAACACCCGCAACACGCCTCCCACCGGGGGCCGAACCAGCGGAATGATCCGCGCCCATTTCGCTTGGCACGTGACGTTGCGCAAAATTCAAGGCTATTAGGGTGGATATGGCCTCCACTCCTCAGTCCGTGCCGTTGAAGTTCGGTGGCGAACCGCTGAGTGCGGATCGCGCCCGGCGCATGCGCTGGACGGCGACAGGCATGCTTGCAGCGATGGCGGTGTTGTTCTTCACCACACATGGGCTGGTTAGCGACCATCCGGCATGGGGCTATGTGAATGCTTTTGCTGAAGCAGCCATGGTCGGCGGCCTAGCCGATTGGTTCGCCGTCACCGCTCTATTCCGCCATCCGCTGGGCCTGCCGATCCCGCACACCGCCATCATTCCGGAAAACAAGGATCGCATTGCGGATACAATGGCGCAATTCCTGCGTGAGAACTTCCTCACTCCGGCAGTTGTCGCACGTCGAATGTCAGGAATGAACGTCGCCCGCGGTGTTGGTGATTTTCTGTCGAGCAGCGCCGATCCCGCAACCGGAGCGGACACCAATTCGCGGATTACCGGAGGAGCCGCTGAACTGTTTGCCGAGGTTCTTGAGTCGCTTGATCCAGACCGGCTGGGCAATCAGGTGCGATCCGGGTTGGCGACTCAGTTCTCCAAGATCGACGTTTCACCACTCGCCGGGCGCATGCTTGAGGGCGCGATAGCCGACCGCCGTCATCTGCCTCTAATCGACGGGATGATCCGATGGGCAGGTCTCACACTAGAAGACAACGAAGAGACCGTCCGCGATATCATTCGCTCACGCGCCAATTCCGTGCTGCGGTGGACAGGGCTAGATGAGCGAATTTCGGGTTCGGTGCTCGATGGCCTTTACAAGTTGCTCGCCGAAGTTCTGGTCGACCCCGATCACCCGCTGCGCCACAAGATCGAAGAGGGTCTCGAGAAACTCGCTAACGATCTCCAGCATGACGACGAGACGCGCGAAAGGGTGGAATCGATCAAGCGCGACCTGCTCGAAAACCCGGCCCTGGCTGAATGGTGGATGGGGGTTTGGGAGCGAATTCGGCGGTCTTTGATCCGTCGTGCTCGAGAATCTGACAGCGCTCTGGGGGGAGAGATGCGTAAGGGCCTCGCCGATCTCGGAAAGGCCCTGCAGCAAGACGAGCGCTTACAGGTCCAGATCAATCGTTTTTCGAGGCGAACGGCCGTTGGTATCGCAACCCGATACGGCACCGAAATCGTGACGCTGGTGTCCGATACCGTCAAACGTTGGGATGCCACCACCATCACGGGTCGCATCGAAAGCGCTGTTGGACGTGATCTGCAGTTTATTCGGATCAATGGCACACTGGTTGGCGGCTTGGTTGGAATGACGCTGCATTTCATCGTAAGTTTTCTGTGATCGGCACTAAGTAGTCGCTCAGACTGAATCACAAACAGCCGCGCCCGTTCTCTAATGCATCATGGACGATGCAAACAACGATCCCGCCCCGCACCACATCCGCCTGTCGGCTGGTTCACAAGCGGTGATCAACGGCGCCTTGGTGACCGCAATGGGTCCCTGCGAACTGGAAGTGGGAGCCGGTTCCTTTGTTGTGACCGGGCGTGCCCTAGATGGATCGACTGCAACTATACGGAACCCGCGGGAAGAGCTGTACTTTTCCATGCTCGAAGCGAGCATCGATGATAGCCGTTTCATCGCGGCTCGATTTCGTTTGTTCAGCCTATTGGCGCAAGTGGTCGCTCAGGACCGGACTTATCAAGGTCAGCGTGAGTGCGCTGCGTGCGCAGCGTCCATCATGGCCGGTGAGAAAGAAAAGGCAGTGCGCTTTGCCGCAAGGCTCGCTTCCGACCGTTTTGGCGAAAGCCCGCGTGGTAGTTCATTCGAGACAAAGCGTGCGAAACATGTCCAAGGCAAGTTCTTTGCGAAAGACGTACGCGCTTAACCCTAGATTGCCCGAAGGGCGGGCGAAGCATTGGCTGCGTATTTCCAATGGCCGAAGAATGGAGAGCGGCCATGCAAATCCAACTCACTGCGCAGTTGGCAATCGAACAACTTGCTGAACAGCTTTCGGGTTCCAGTCCCAAGGATGCGGGCGATTTCGATCGAAAGTTCGCCGATCTGATGGATCTGCTCGCAGCCAGGGTTTCACGGCTCATTCGCCAGTACCACCTAAGCGATCTAAGCGAAGATGCTGCGCAAGTCGCAGCCATTGGAGTGCATCGCGCGCTCGCCACATTTGATCCCGCCAAGGCCCGATTCAGCACATATGCGACCTGGAAAATCCGCGGCGAGTTGCAAGGGTTACGCCATCGGATGCGGCTCGACCAGCGTCGCAGCGCGGTCTCGGCCGGAATAAGCACCGTGTCGCTCGATTCATTGAATATGGCTGGCGACGATGTTGGTGTGTTCGAAATAGTCGATGACAATGCCCAGAGCTGCGTCGAAAGCGCTGCAAGCGATCGCATGGCGTGGGCTTGCATGTCATATTTGATGGACGAGCTTGATGCTCCACCGAATGAGCGGGCGATATTGTATCGATATATGTTTGATCAGGAATGCGTCGCGGATTCGGAGGATAAAACTCCAGAACAAAGGCGCCAGGTGGTCAGGCGGACGATGCGCAATTGCGCAAAGCTGCTTGCGGCTTGAGGTATTCGGTTGTTGGAGCTTTTGTAAATTACTGGATGGGCAATGCGCTTGGTACGCAGTCCTTGCGACAAGCCACTATCAAATCTTCAGAATCATAGTATTCCTTGGCTTGGCTCACCAAGGAGACGACCATGGAGCAAGATCCCGACATCTATGTACTCGATACTGACTCGATGGTTCGCCTTTGGCTGACGGATAAAGTCGACAGCGGACAGATGACGGAGAAACAGGCCGCAGAATTCTGGAACAATTACACGCGCCAAGGCTCCAGATATCTTGCGACATACTTTTCTACAGCCAGTGATCTCGCTTTGCTGACCAAGCTCGCGAATGACCTCGGCAGCCCTTTGGGGCGGGTCTATTTCAAGAGCTACGGCGGCAAGATGCACATTGTGTTCAAAGGCTATCCCGGCCTCAGAAACATACTCACCGGTACGAAGTACGGGGTCAGCAACGCGAAGGTGGTCGGCCTCGGACTTGGCGAAAAGGGCGTGAAACAGGCAATGCGCAAAGGCGGCGTCCTTTCCATCATTCTCATCACAGCATGGAACGTAGTCGACTTCGTGCTCAATGATCAGGCGACCCTCGGCGGACTGATTGGTCAGACTGCTACCGATATTTCCAAGATTGCCGTTTCAAGCTTCATCGGCTCCGCTGCGGGCGCAGCAGCGGTTGGAACTGTGATTGGTTCATTTGCGCTTGGCCCATTGATCGTTGCGGTTGCAGTGGGCGTGGGTGTCGCCCTTGTCCTTGACTGGCTCGACAACAAATTTGGCTGGACAGAGAAGCTCAAGAAAGAACTCGATGAAAAGATCGCCGAGGTGAACAAGGCCATTGAAGAGACCAAAGATGACATCAAGCAGGGCATTGTCGAAACGGCAGCCGATCTGGTTGAAGGCCTTGTTGATGTCGCGGTTGAAAGCGCGCGCCGTCAAGTGATCCGAGAATTCAACAAGTGGTTCCGACGCATTCCCGTCCCTCGATTATAGCGATCATTGATCCGACATGAGCCCCGCGGGAAGCGATACTGGTGGTTTGACTAAGCAAGGTCGCACGCTTGGGTTCGCATTGATTGTCGGCGGGGTCGCGTTGCTTGGCTACGCGCTGATGGTGATTGGCCAGTTCGTTGCAGCGACAGTGTCGCGTGCACCGCAGGTCGATTTTGACGGCGGCGGCTGGATCGCCTTCCCTATCGCGGTCATCTGGCTGATCCTTGGCGGCGCAATACTGTTTGGAGGCGCTGGCGCAGCGGAACAGGATCATCCGCGTCGCAGGTTGATTTCCCAGCTCCTGAAAGGGTCTGTGGCTTTGCTTGCATTGGCGGCAATCATGCCACTGGCTACATATTGGGGTGCAGGAGCCTATCTCGAAAAGCGCGGATATGAGCCGTGCGATAACGAGCAACTCGGGCTGCGCAGCTTCAGCCGATCCTGGCAACGCATTGATGGGATAGCAGGCACCGAAGACTCGATGCCCCCATCATGTCGTGCATAAAAATCAGGCTTAGCCGATCCGATACGTGATTGTGTTTGCGTAGTAGGACTTGAAAGGTTGCCTATCAGCATCCAGCGCAGGCTCGAACTTGGCTTTGCGCATTTCGCGGCAAGCAGGGGATTCCAGATCATCCTGAATGGTCGCGTTGTTGATCACGCAATCGCTCACCTTTCCGGTCTCATCCACAGTCACACGCAACCGCATGATGCCCTGCTCGCCTTGCCTGAGCGCTTGGCGGGGATAGGTTGCCTGAATTCTGCGAACGACAGCCGACTGATTGGTCCATGTTGGAAGCTTGGTAGCTGTCAGATGCTTTTCGACATCCAGGCCCCACTCTCTGATCATGTCCTGCGTGCATTGGTTGAGCACTTTGAACGCCTCCCCAAGCGGCCCAGTCTCCAACCGCACGGAACGCTTGCCTTGCTTGAGCTCGACGAATTCGACTTGGTTGGCAAAGGCTGGATCAAGCTGTGGCAGAGCGGCGAGACCTGTTTCATCAGGTGCTCCTGCCTCATCGCCGCTTTTGAGGCTGATACTGGAGTAGATCATAGCCTCGCCAAACTCACCCACGTTCCCTTTGAACGGTTCGGTGCGGTGGGGTGTCTGTTCGCCAAAGAACTGCAAATGCGTGCGATACCGTCCGCGAAAACGCTCGAATTCTGCGCCCGCAACCGTCAACCCGAACGTATCGCTCGGCCGCGACTGCTCGATAAACAGCAGATGTTGGTCGTCACCGGAACCGAACAAACGCGACAGCCGGCATTTGGTCGGAGCGAAGTCGACGTTCCACGATGTCGATGGTTCAAGAACCGTCGGCCCATCGGACGCTAGCGCTGCGCCCTGAGGCAAAGCCATCGTCAGCGCGCCAAGAAACATAACACCTTTAGTATGATTGCGACCCATAAGAAAAACCTCCGCGGCGCATACTAGCGCCACGGAGGTCTTTGACAAGATTGGCTATTTTTAAGGCTTAGCCGAGCGCGCCAGTCAGCTCGGGCACGGCATTGTAGAGATCTGCAACAAGGCCAATGTCAGCGACCTGGAAGATAGGTGCGTCTTCATCCTTGTTGATTGCGATGATCACCTTGGAGTCCTTCATGCCTGCCAGATGCTGGATCGCGCCGGAGATGCCGATGGCGATGTACACTTCGGGCGCCACGATTTTGCCAGTCTGCCCGACCTGGTAATCGTTCGGCACGTAGCCCGCATCGACAGCGGCACGTGAAGCACCGATCGCGGCGCCAAGCTTGTCTGCCAGAGGCGTAATGATGCTTTCGAAGGTTTCGCTGTCTTTCAGCGCACGGCCACCCGATACGATGACTTTCGCACTGGTCAGTTCTGGCCGCTCGCTCTTGGCGATTTCGGCGCTGACAAAGCTGGAAATGCCAGCATCGCCTGGGCCGGTAGCGTCCTCAATCGAAGCAGAGCCTCCTTCGGTTGCGGCCTTATCAAAGGCAGTGCCACGCACGGTGATCACAAGCTTGGAATCCGCGCTCTCAACCGTTGCAATTGCGTTGCCTGCGTAGATTGGACGAGTGAAGGTTTTTGGGCCTTCTACCGAAAGAATGTCCGAAATCTGCATGACATCCAGATGCGCTGCAACGCGTGGGGCGATATTCTTGCCGGATGTTGTCGCCGGGGCGAGAAATGCATCGTACCCTGCCATCAGGCCGGCAACCAGCGGCGCGACATTTTCGGCCAACGCGTTGGCATAGGCTGCATCATCGGCCTTCAGCACTTTCGAAACGCCAGCGATCTTGGCGGCGGCGTCCGCAACAGAACCGCAATTGTGGCCAGCGACCAGAGCGGTAACTTCACCAAGCTTGCCAGCTGCCGTGACCACAGCAAGCGTAGCGTCGTTAACGGTGGCATTGTCGTGTTCGACCAGAACCAGAGTGTTCATTGTGTCTATTCCTTCTCTACTGGGCCGCCTCAGGCGATCCCCAGTTCCTTGATCTTGGCGACGAGCGCTGCGACGTCTTCGACTTTCTCACCAGCCTGGCGCACTGGTGGTTCGGCGACATTGGTGGTCGTGAGCCGGGCAGCAGTGTCTACTCCGAAATCAGCTGGCGTCTTTGTATCGAGCGGCTTTTTCTTCGCCTTCATGATGTTCGGAAGCGAAGCGTAGCGCGGTTCGTTCAAGCGCAGGTCGGTCGTGACAATTGCCGGGAGCGAGAGCTTCACGGTTTCAAGTCCGCCATCAATTTCGCGCTTCACCTCAACACTGTCGCCGTCGACGGCAACTGTGTTGGCGAAGGTACCTTGTGGGCGACCCATGAGCGCAGCGAGCATCTGCCCCGTCTGGTTGGAGTCGTCGCTGATCGACTGTTTGCCAAGCATGATCAGGCCCGGCTGTTCTTCCTCGGCGATGGCTTTGAGGATTTTTGCAACCGCCAGCGGTTCAACTTCCTCGTCGGTTTCCACGAGGATTGCCCGGTCCGCGCCCATAGCAAGCGCTGTGCGAAGGGTTTCCTGCGCTTTGGCTGGGCCAATTGAGACGGCGATAATTTCCTCAGCCTTGCCCGCTTCCTTGATCCTTATCGCTTCTTCGACAGCGATCTCATCAAAGGGGTTCATGCTCATTTTGACGTTGGCAAGATCAACACCAGAGCCATCGGCTTTCACCCGTGGCTTCACGTTGTAATCGATCACCCGTTTGACGGGGACGAGGATTTTCATGGATTCGTATCCTTCCCTTGTGCCGTGTTGCGGCTTTTCTCTGCGAACTCTTGGCTTCCTCGTAGCTTGCGTTTACGTAAACGTCAAGCAAGGGCGGCGTCTCAGAATCTTTTTCGCGTGTATGTCGAATTGCGGTCTCGCGCTCCGTCTTACCTGCGTCAACCCTCCCTTTTCATGCACTTTGCTTTAGAGCTGCATAAGGGGGAACGTAGCACATGGGAGAGCGTGCAATGTTTGCAATCGGACGCGCATTTGGGGCCGCTTTGGCCACGTTGGTCTTTGGCTTTGGGGTCGCCGCGCAGAATTTGGAGCCAGAAACTCGATTGGGTGTAGCTGGCTACGAATCACCGCCCGCCACGCTCGATCAGCTCGATTGGCTAGTCGGACAATGGGCCGGTGAAGGCATTCAAGGGGCACCGGCTATGGAAAGCTGGCTCGCTCCGACAGGCGATACGATGGTGGGAACCTTTGTCCAGGAAACCACCGATGGCGCGATAATGTTCACCGAGCACATGTACTTGATGCAGGAGAACGGCACGCTGGCTTTACGCCTCAAGCACTTCAACGCCGATCTAACCGGATGGGAAGAGAAGGACGACATGCTCACTTTCCGTCTGGTCGCGATGGAGCCCTGTGCGGTGTACTTCAATGCCTTGACCTTGCGCTGCGCTGATCCCGAGCGGCCCGGCGAGGGTTTGGTTGCAGCAGTCCGAATGAAGAGCGACAAGCCTGAGCCGCAAGAACTGGTTTTCCGCTTTACAGCAGCCCCGAACAGCCCCAACTCATACAACTGTGACGGAACAAGTGTTGCCATCAACAATTGCCTCGCCGCCATTCGCGAAAAGGCTGAAGAACGCGAAGAAGAGTATTTTCAAGCCGCGATCGGCAATCACGGCGACAGTGACGAGTTGGATAAACTTATGCGAGCCTCGCATGCTCTTGCGAAAGACCAGCGCGAAAACGAGTGCAACGCAATCTACGAATTCTGGAAAGAGGGCTCGATCCGTGACGCAATGTCGTTGCGCTGCTCAATTCGCCTGATTGACCAGCGCACGCATGATATTTGGCGAAATTGGCTGACCTACCAGGATTCGAGCGCGCCGATCCTGCCGGAGCCGGAACCAAGTCGCTAGAAACAACAAAGGCGACGCCAAACGAACCTGGCGCGGCCCTTATGTTGCTAACATGGCAGTATCAGGCTGCCTGCTTGACTTCAGCGACGATTTTCTTTGCGGCATCGCCCAAATCGTCAGCAGGGACGATCGGCAGACCGGAACTGGCGAGGATTTCCTTGCCCTTGTCGACGTTGGTGCCTTCGAGGCGAACGACAAGTGGCACATCGAGCTCGACTTCCTTCGCTGCGACAACGATGCCTTCCGCGATGGTGTCACAGCGCATGATGCCGCCGAAGATGTTCACCAAGATGCCTTCGACCGCATCGTCCGCGAGAATGATTTTGAACGCCGCGGTGACTTTTTCAGTGGTCGCGCCACCGCCCACGTCGAGGAAGTTGGCCGGGAACGCTCCGTTCAGCTTGATGATATCCATTGTGGCCATCGCCAGACCCGCGCCATTCACCATGCAGCCAATATTGCCGTCGAGCTTGATGTAGGCGAGATCGTACTCAGAGGCTTCGACTTCGGCAGGATCTTCTTCGGTTTCGTCGCGCATCTCTTCAATTGCCGGGTGGCGGTAGAGAGCGTTGCCATCGAAGCTCATCTTGGTGTCGAGCACCAGCAGATCTGCATTGCCCTCCGCATCAGGCTTGGTCTCGACCAAGGGATTGATTTCCAGCATTTCGCAATCGCTTGCCATGAAGGCTTTGTAGAGCTGAGCAGCCAGTTTCTGGCACTTTTTGTTCAGATCGCCCGATAGTTCGAGAGCAAAAGCAACGGCGCGGCCGTGATGAGGCATGAAGCCCTGCGCCGGATCGATGGTGATCGTAGTGATCTTTTCGGGTGTGTTGTGCGCGACATCTTCGATATCCATGCCACCTTCGGTCGAGGCAACCATCGCGACTTGCCCACTTGCCCGATCCACAAGCATGGCAAGGTAATATTCGCTTTCGATATCTACACCGTCGGTCACATACAAACGGTTGACTTGCTTGCCTGCTTCGCCGGTCTGGATCGTGACCAGCGTATTGCCGAGCATTTCCTTGGCGTGGCTTTCAACTTCATCAAGCGAGAAGGCCAGCCGCACCCCGCCTTTGGCGTCTTCCGGCAATTCCTTGAATTTGCCTTTGCCGCGACCGCCCGCATGGATTTGCGCTTTCACAACATAGAGCGGGCCTGGCAGTTGCTTTGCTCCAGCAACAGCTTCTTCAACGGTCAAAGCCGCATGGCCAGCTGGAACCGCAATTCCGTGTTCCTTGAGCAATTCCTTGGCCTGATATTCATGGACGTTCATGGCAGCGTGATCCCTTTAAGTTGTCATGGCGCCCTACCGCTTCTTCATTTGAGGGCAGGTGTGTCCGGGGAGAGGTTGTGTCGTATTGGCCTAAGCATGGTTCGAGGCGCTTGAAAAGTGGCAAGCGTGCCTCCACCACAATGGCTCACATGATTGATAGGAATCGCCTTCAAGAGATCACTCGGGAAGCCGGGAGAATTGCGTATTCGCGCTGGCCCGGCGCGGGGCATCAGGTAGCATCGTGGGAAAAGACGCCAGGCAATCCGGTCAGTGAAGCGGATCTTGAGGTCGATTCGTTTCTGCGGCGAGAGCTGGGAGCCTTGCTGCCTTCCGCCGGATGGCTTTCCGAAGAGACAGCCGATGATCCTGTGCGGCTAAATAATGACCTGATTTGGTTGGTCGATCCCGTCGATGGCACGCGCGATTTTGTTCGCGGAAGGCCGGGCTGGGCCGTATCCGTAGCTCTGATCAGTGCAGGACGCCCCTTAATCGGAATACTGGCAGCGCCGGCCCGCGATGAGGAGTGGTGCGCCGTTGCGGGGCAGGGCGCAACGCTAAATGACGCGCCGATTGTCGCCAGCGCTCGCAAGCAATTCAGCGGGTCCCGCATTCCGATTGATCAATTGCCCAGCGTCGACTCCGATCTGGTGGTCGTCGAGAAGCCCAACTCGATCGCGCTCAGGATCGCGATGGTCGCAGCCGACAAGGCCGATCTTGTCGCGACATTGCGATGGGGTTTTGAATGGGATGTGGCCGCCGCGACGCTCATTGCGCGTGAAGCGGGCGCGCAGGTGTCCGATGCCTTTGGCAAACCATTGGGATACAACAAGCGCGATCCGCGCGATTTTGGTGTGCTCGCGTGTTCGCCGGCAATCCATAGCGAGGCAGTTGCGCGGCTATCCATCAGGGCAGAGCAACTCAAGTGAGACGAAAACGGGCCGCCGAATGGCGACCCGTGATCACGTTCTGCAAGTCTGTATGCGTTACTGTCTTGCTGCAGCCACATCATCCTGACTGATCGGGATGATCTTGATTTCGACCCGGCGATTGAGTGGCTCATCCACACCGTCGGCAGTTTTGACCCTAAGGAAGTCATAGCTTTCGCCATATCCACGTGTCGCAAACCGTGAGCGAGCGACTCCACGCGCCGCGAGGTAATCCGCGACCGATTGAGC
Source organism: Pseudomonadota bacterium (assembly GCA_038526115.1). GTDB lineage: Bacteria > Pseudomonadota > Alphaproteobacteria > Sphingomonadales > Sphingomonadaceae > Erythrobacter. The sequence continues at coordinate 13,210 of JBCBHD010000025.1, forward strand.
CCTGCGCTCCGACAGACCCTGATTGAGAGCATCCGAGCCTGTTGTGTCGGTGAATCCGTACACGTCGATCAGGCTGTTCGGATACTTGATCAGGCTTTCCGCGACCGTGTCCAATGTTTGATAGAAGCCAGGATTAATGTCTGCCGATCCGCGCGCGAATGTCACGCCATCGGGCAGTCGGACCAGAATGGCGTCGCCATCACCAACTTCTTCAACGTCCACGCCGCTGCCTTCGGTCTGCTCATCGAGTTCGCGAATCTGGTCATCGAACTGTTTCCCGATCACTGCGCCGGCTGACCCGCCGATACCCGCGCCGATAATCCGGGCTGCGTCGCCTCCGATTGCTCCGCCCAGCAAATAGCCGAGCGTGCCTCCAACGGCTGCGCCGATTCCGGTGCGAGAGACCTTTTGTTGGCCAGTGTTTGGATCGGTCACGCAAGCGCTAGTACCCAAAAGCGCGAGAGCTGCTGTGCTCGAAAGCAGGATGCGAGATGTTTTCATTGTGGTCCCTCCTCGGTGGATTGCGTGGCCAAGATCAAGCCACAATCATGAACCTTAGTCCACGGCTATGCGCTTGAACCTGCCCGGTTTGCGCTAGGATTAATGGCCTGTAACACGTTGTAAGCTGACGTGCATCGTTAGTGGATGATAGGTTCGCTTGCGGCTGGCAAGACGCGGCAATTGTGCTAGCGGGATAGTGTGACGCCATTTCCCTGGGACGACCTTTTCATCATTGCCGCGTTGATTGTACTCAACGGGGTGTTCGCCATGTCTGAATTGGCGATCGTTTCGGCCAAGACTGCGCGACTGAAAGCGCGGGCAGAAGATGGTTCTGTCAGCGCACGCACAGCTTTGTCGCTCGCGGCTGATCCAGGGAAGTTCCTGTCTACAGTCCAGATTGGCATCACGCTGATCGCAATCATCACAGGTGCATTCTCCGGGGCAAGCCTTGAAGGGCCCGTTGGCGAACGCCTTGCCTTGCTTGGCGTGCCCGACGACATGTCCGGGCAGGTCGCGTTCATCGTAGTAATTGCGCTGACGACTTATTTCAGCGTCGTCGTTGGGGAGCTTGTGCCAAAGCAATTGGCCTTGCGCGCGGCTATTCCGATTTCCCTCGTGATGGCGCGGCCGATGGCCATGCTCGCTGCCATTGCCGCCCCGCTCGTCTGGGTGCTCGACAAGTCTTCCGCCGGGATCATCCGTTTTTTCGGCATCCGATCCAAGAAGACGAGCACTGTGACTGCGGAAGAGCTGCAGATGATCTTCGCTGATGCAACCCGATCGGGAGTTATTGAGGCCGAACAGCACCAGATCTTAACCGGTGTAGTCCGACTGGCTGAACGTCCCGTGCGCGAAATGATGACCCCTCGCACTGAGCTCGACTGGATTGATGCGGAAGCGGATCCTGAAGCCATCAAACGTGCAATCGAAGACAGCCCGCATTCTATGCTGCCTATTGTGGACGGCTCGCCCGATACGATCTTGGGCGTCGTGAAAGTGCGAGAGGTGCTGGCGGCGCTTGTGGCCGGTGAAACAGTGTCACTGCGCGCAATGATGCGGAAGGCCGAGATCGTGCCGGATCAGCTCGACGCGATGGATGCGCTTCGTGTGCTTCAAACTGCCGATATCGCGATGGTTCTGGTCCACGACGAATACGGTCATTTCGAAGGGATCGTGACGCCGGTTGATCTGCTAACTGCGATGGCGGGAAATTTCGCCAGCGACCAGGATGAAGGAGATGCGCCGCAGATCATTGAGTGCAGTGACGGGTCGCTTCTTGTGTCGGGCGCGCTTTCTGCTGACGCACTGGCTGATCGACTTGGTCTGGACTACGATGAAAACCGTGAGTTCGGCACGGCGGCCGGGTATGTCCTGTCCGTCCTAAAGCGACTTCCAGTCGAAGGGGATCACTTTTCAGACCAAGGGTGGTGGTTCGAAGTCGTTGATATGGACAACCGCCGGATCGACAAGATCCTGATAAAGCAGGAAGCGGTCGAGGAGATCTCAGACTAGTCAGTTGGAGCGGCGAGCGAAGCTCGCCGCAAGGCTCACCGAACGCTCGCAGCGACGTGACCTTCAGTTCGCATGAGCGAGGATATCGCACGCCGGATGGCGTGCGGAGAACAGAACTTAGCTTGGAATAAGCGTCTGTGCGCTCGCGCCATCACCTTCGGGTGCCGCGATGATATCCCGCGTGACGCGGCCTTTCGCCACAGTGTTGGTACCCGGATCGCCGATAGTTGAGCGGATGCCGGGTGCTGCGCTGCCTGCGCGATCCAGCGTGCTTGTTTCAATCTGACTGCGCGGCGCGGAACCACCGAACAATGCTTCGAGAGCTTGCTCTGATGCAGCATCATCTGCGGGGCGTGGTGCGCCCGGCGCGGGCGGGGTCAGGCTGAAATCAGGCGGTACCACCAGTGGAGCCTGCCGCTGCACGGCCATTTCATCCGGACGATCGCGGTTGAAAATTCCACTGCCGCCACAGGCGGCAAGCATCGCGCAACCAGCGCTGACGAGAATGACGGATTTCACGGTACGCATCACTTACTCTCCACAGGCCGCTCATTGGGCGGCTCTTCGGTGTCTGTTTCGTCCTTTTCGCCCATGAACAGGCTGCGGGCAAGAATTATGACGACGCCAATGGTGATAGCGGCGTCAGCGATATTGAAAACAAGGAAGGGGCGGATCATTTTCTCGCCCCACCAGATGTGAAAATCGGCGTAGTCGATCACATAGCCAAGGTTCCAGCGGTCTCGGATATTGCCGATCGCACCACCCAGGATCATTCCCAGCCCGATTATGTCGCCAAGCAATTTTTCGCGCATCATCCATACGAACACGACCAATCCGATCAGCGCAGTTAGAGCAACCAGCGCCCAGCGCATCTCCATGCTCTCTGCGGTGAGCATGCCGAGCGAGACACCGCGGTTTTCGACATAAGTGAGATCAAAGAACGGAAGCAGTTCAATGTGGCGTACCTGCCGCAACTGCAGCGGCTGGATCACATACCACTTCGCGATTTGATCGATCAGCGCGATCGTCAGCGCGAGCGCCAGCCCGATCATCCGGTTACGGGTGAACAGTCCGCTCATAGCGCGGCCGCATCCCATTCAGCCACGACACGCGTGCACCGCCCACACAATGCGCCGTCCTCTGCCACATCTGGCAGCAAGCGCCAGCAGCGCCCACATTTGAAATCGGAGGATTTGGTGACAGTCACTTCGTCCGCTTGCCCGCGCGTCACTGTCCCGGTGATGAACAATTCGGCGAGCTGTTCGTCGGTGACGCCGTCAGGAACGGCGCTCGCAGGGACTGTTACGGTCGCTTCGTTGCTTGAACGAATGATCTTGTCGCGGCGCAGCGGCTCGATGGCTTCAGTCACACGTTCACGCAGCGCACGCAGGGCGGTCCACTTCGCGGTGTCGGCCGGGACGGCAGGCACGCTCGGCCATTCGAGCAAATGCACACTGCCGCCTTGCTCGCCGTCTTCAGGATAACGCGATTGCCACACTTCTTCCGAGGTGTAGACCAGCACAGGAGCGGCATAGCGCACCAAAGCATGGAACAGCAGATCAAGCACTGTGCGATAGGCGTTGCGGGTGCTGCTATTCTCGCCGTCGCAATAGAGCGTGTCCTTGCGGATATCGAAGAAGAACGCGCTCAGATCTTCGTTGCAGAAATCGACAAGCAGCCGCGTGTAGGTGTTGAAGTCGTATTCTTCAGCGGCTTTGCGCAGCTTCCCGTCCAGCTCGCTCAGCAGCGACAGGACATACAGTTCGAGTTCCGGAATCTCTCCGGCATCGGACATGTCGCCGATATAGCCGTCCAGCGCGCCGAGCAGGTAACGGAATGTGTTGCGCAGGCGGCGGTACTGATCACCGACCCCCTTAAGGATTTCATCGCCGATCCGGTGATCTTCAGTGAAATCAACGCTGAGCGCCCAAAGCCGGATGATGTCCGCGCCGGTCTGCTCCATTATCTTTAGCGGATCGATGGTGTTGCCGAGCGA
>JBCBHD010000026.1:0-17044 GCA_038526115.1 Pseudomonadota bacterium
GTCGCTTCCGTCGGCCATTGCCGCTTCGACCCGCTCCTCAATCTCCGAGAAGCTGGGGCGTGTCAGCCAGGCGAGGATTGCCCCGATGATCGCCGCGCCCGCGATACCTGCAAGCAACATCGCACGTGTCCGGGTCGCTTCTGACTGACGCTGCTGTAGCGCGGCATAGCCAAACCCTATCCCCATCAGCAGCAAGACCATCGCCATCGCCATTGCGTTTTCGCGCGCTTCCATAACTTCGATCTGCGCCTGCATGCGCGCTTGGGCCCGCTCTTCGCGTTCCTCCGCTTCTCGCGCTTCCAGTCGCTCACGCGCTTCAGCACGCTGGGCTTCGAACCGATCACGTTCGGCAGCGTTCAGTTCTTCGATTGAACGGCAAGGCAGCGCGTTTGTGCGTGGATCCACATCATTGTCGCGCAGAAAGGGTAGCAACTCGCGTAGCGACACGGCGAAGTAGAACTCCGCGTCAGAACCATCGGAATCGGCACCAAAGGAATTAACGCCCAAGACACGCCCGCAGCCATCAAGCAACGGGCCGCCGGAATTGCCTCTCGCAATCGGAGCAGTGTGAAGGATCGTATCAAACTGGCGGCTCGGGCGCTCACCGGAAAGAAACCCACGGCTTTTCACAGGCGGCTGGGCGCGGAAGATATCACCGATTTCCAAACCCTGTGCGAGATCGACGTTCATCGGATACCCGACTGCCGAAACCTCCCCCATGTCGCCGCTTACCCCACCAGCGATCGTGAGCGGGGGCAGTCGCATGCCGGGTTCCGCAAATTCCAGCAAAGCCAGATCATTGCGAGGGCTCACCGCGACAGGGCGCGCAAACTCGGCATCTTCGCCTTCGCTCGGCACAATCCCGATGCGCAGCGTATCATCCTGCAACGCTTCGCGGATGACATGGGCGTTGGTCACAACCTTGGTCGGCGTAACGGCAAACCCGCTGCCATGGCTGATCGGAACGAATTCCTCGCCTTCCTGTCCGATCAGGACCACACGGACAACACCGCGTGCCGCGGCATCGACATCGCCGGGATCAGCCCTCGCTGTCCCGGAAGCAAAGACCAGCGCCAGAAGGGTAGCCAAAAGGCACAGCGCCCATTCTGGACGACAAAGCGAGAAACGAGAATCGAGCATTGCCTTTGCTCTATAGCCATGGATTTGAAGATCAGGTTATAGATGCAGCATAACTGGCATGCCGGTCCTGTGGACACAGATCGACAAGTCAAACGATTACGGGGGCTTAGAATGAAACACCGTCTTGCACTTTCACTTGCTTGCGCGATTGGTCTTACCGCTTCGGCAAACGCCCAGAATAGTCAGCTGTCGCAAGGCGTGCAGGTCAGTGCGATTGAGTTCACCTTTGGCGGAGAGACCTTCGAAGTCGCCGTACCCAAGGGATATTGCACGCCAACCGGTGATCAGGCGGCGGTCTCTGCCCAGATTGCGGCAGGGGATTCGCAGAACGAGACTTTGGCTGATTTGCAGCGCTGCGGCTCGTTTGGCACCGATTACATGGTCATCAAGACCCCGCGCGCGCTCCCTCCTGTGCCACTGCCCAAATCGGTATTTGTCAAGATGGTGGCTGAGCAACTCCAGACGACGGAGACGGGGGATGCTGGCATGACAAAGGGGCAGGAAGACGTAGCCGAGATGACCGGTGGCGAAGTGTCAGTCGATCCAACGGCATACAGCTATGCCGGGTTCGACGATGATTGCGCCTACATCGCCGGGACACTGGAAGTCAGCGCCGGAGAAGAGACCAATATCGTTCGCACCGGTTCTTGCCTGACGCTGGTCGGCACCCGCAATTTTTCGGTTCATTCCTACAGCACAGAAACGGGCGGTGCTTCTGTGGATGCACTGAAAACGCGCAGCCGTGACCTTGCCAACGCCATCACAGTGAAATGACAAAGCGCCATCATTGAGCGCAAGGTTCGGGATGCGCCTTATCGCAATGAATGCCACTTTCTGGTCATGACATATACGGACCCAGCAAATACCAACCTGAGTGACGATGATCGCTGGCGCATCGCGTTAGCCAAGGATCGCCGGTTTGATGGCGTTTTCGTCACCGGAGTGCATTCGACCGGGATATACTGCCGACCCAGTTGCCCAGCGCGTGCGCCGCTCAGAAAGAACGTACGGTTCTATGCCAATGCGGCGGATGCCGAAGCCGCTGGTCTGCGGGCTTGCAAGCGGTGTTCGCCAAACACTCAGAGCGCTGAAGAAGCATGTGTTCTCGCCGCGATTGCCGCCATTCGTTCAGGTGAAGCGACCACCTTGGATCAATTGTCAGACCTGACCGGATATTCGCCGACGCATTTCCAGCGCCTGTTCAAACGCACTGTCGGCTTGTCTCCCGCCGCATTCGGCCGAGCCTTGCGCGAAGAACGCGTTCGCGATGCACTGGCGAGCGGAGCTTCGGTTACAGATGCGCTTTACGATGCAGGATATTCGGCGCCTTCACGGTTCTACGCAGACACAAAGGGAAAACTCGGCATGCAAGCGAGCGATTGGCGCGATGGCGGGAAGGGCCGGGTCATTCATTGGAGCGTGATCGAAACCAGCCTGGGGTCCATGTTGGTGGCCGCGACGGAAAAGGGCGTATGCTGCCTTAGCTTTAACGAAAGTGAAGACGACCTGCGGGCTCGCTTCCCGAAGGCTGATCTGGTCGCAGGCGGCGATGAATTTCGCGCTCTGTTCGATCAAGTTGTGGCGGTTGTGGAAGACCCCTCGCTCGACAGCACGCATATTCCGCTCGACGTAAAGGGAACCGCCTTTCAGCAGCGCTGTTGGGAAGCGTTGCGCGCTATCCCGGCGGGTGAGACGCGCAGCTATGGTGAGCAAGCGGCGATGCTGGGCAATCCGAAAGCCAGCCGTGCGGTTGGCAGCGCCAACGGCGCGAACAACATCGCTGTCCTGATCCCGTGCCACCGTGTCGTGCAGGCCGATGGCTCTATCGGCGGCTACGCCTATGGGCCAGATATCAAAGCCGAACTGCTCAAGCGGGAAGGCGCGGGCCAAGAGGAGTTGTTCTGAGATGACCGTGGAGATTTTCGCAGCGCTTCACCGCGCTTCGGACCCCTTGATCCTCTTTAATGTCTGGGATGCCGGCAGTGCCCGCGCTGTCGCCGACGCAGGTGCAAAGGCCATTGCGACGGGGAGCCTCTCACTCGCCGGTGCGCAGGGCTATGACGATGGCGAGCGCATTCCCTTTGCGCAGCTGCACCAAACTGCAAGACAGATCGCCGAAAGCGTCGGATTGCCGATAACTGTCGATATCGAAGCTGGCTTTGCTAGTGATTGTGAGACCTTGGGGCGCAACGCAGCAGCGCTGCGCGAGATTGAGGTTATTGGCTGCAATCTCGAAGATCGGTTGATCCAGACGAGCTTTCTGCGCCCGGCTGAAGAGCAAGCGGAGCGGATTGCCGCAGTTGCCGAAGCGGGCTTGTTTGTGAATGCCCGCACAGATCTGTTTCTCGGCCCGCTGATGGCCGGGGAAGACCCAAACCGTGCGGAACTCGTGGAAGCCGCAATTGAGCGCGCTGCCGTCTATCGCAGCGCTGGGGCAGGGTGCTTTTTCATCCCTGGATTGAGCAATCCGGAAATGATCGCTGAGATATGCCAAGCGGTCGATTTGTCTGTAAATGTCATGCGCCTGCCCGGCATGGTGAGCAATGCAGAGCTGGCTCAGCTGGGGGTTGCGCGCATCAGCTATGGGCCGGGACCGTGGCGAGAAGCCATGGCCAGTGTTACGGAGGCCGCAAAGGCGGCGTTTTCGCCCTAACTTCGCGTCACCTGTCTGATGCAACAGATGGTGCGCTGAACGCTATTGGCGGCGGGTTAGATCAGGCTTAGGCACCTTTTCGCCAGGAGGCGCTGTATGTCTCGCTCGCTGTCTGCTCCTTTGCTCCGGAGCTTTCCGTACATTCTCCCGATTGTCGCAATCGCCATAGCCCGCTTGCTCACCCACACGCCTTGGGCGACGCACAATTCCGGCTGGGCCGCGATCCTGTTTGCCTGGGTAGTTTTCGATGCCTTGTTGCTCGGCCTGATCGCGCGATCCGCAGACAACAAGCCGCAAGCTTTTCAAACGATGGGCGTCATTGCGATTGCGAGTGGGGTTGTCCTGATCGGAGCAGCGGCACCTGTTCGCGAAGTCTATTTTGACCTGCCCCAGATCTTGATTGCGGCGGGCTTGACGGTCGCTGTCTTCGTGGGCTGGAGCGCGCTTCGCCTCTGCCTTGCTTATCGTTCATCCGGATCGGTGCGCATCGCTGTCGAAACGATCATTCCGCCAGTGCTCGTTGGCTTGGCGATTGCTGAGCTTCGCGTGATTTATTTGGCCCTCTTCCGCTGGAACGCACCGTTAGATGTACCTGCCGGAGCAAGGGCATTCAGCTACCACACCTATCTCAATCCCATGATTGCTTCGATCCTGGTGCTCCAAGTGCTGGAGATGTCCGTCGTCCACCTGCTGCTGATGGTCTGGGCGCCCACCTTCGCATGGATCATGCTCGGACTGAGCGCTTGGGGCGTGATCTGGACGATAGCCTTGCTCAAGAGCTTTCGGATCAATCCGGTTCTGGTGGATGAAATGAGCGTCCGGGTGCGTAGCGGCATGATCCATGACGTGATCATTCCGAAAGACTGCATTGCTAGTTTCCAGACAGCTTTTTCCAGCGAAGAGCTGAACGATAAGTCAGTGCTGAACCTTGCTATTTTGTCCGCACCAAATGTCGGCCTGAGATTTGTGCGCCCCGTGCCAATTCCCACTCGATTTGGCGGAACGCGCATGCTTCGCGGTGTGGCGTTGCGACTGGATGACAGCGCGGGGTTTCTGTCGGAGCTGGAGCAAGGAACAGTCGCAAAATAGGGCTGACCCCTCATAGGCATAGCAACAGTTTCAGTCTGCGCGGGAACAATATTGAACTTATACGTTCACTAATGAAGTCTGTTTTTCCGCCGCAACAAGTGGACTCCTCTTATGCCGCAATTCCCTCTCGATACCGCGACCCTTCTGACGCCCATCGGTGATACCAGGCTGCAATCCGATGGTGGAGCTGCCTATTGGAACTTCCGTTCCGGTTTTGGCGGATGGGCACTTGCGCTGGGGCTGGCCGCCGTGCAGCATATCCATCCGCAAACTGCCATGCTCGCCAGCGCTACCGCGACATTTTTGAAGCCCCTGCCCGAAAAGGGTCTCGTGATCGATGTGCGCATGATGCGGGAAGGACGCAGCACGACATTCGTGCGCGCCGAATTCTTTGCTGATGCAAACTCCACCGCACCGATCTTTGCAGCGGATTATGTGTTTTGCGATCTGAAGGACACGGCGCTGGATTTCACCACCTCGTTCCCCCTTGTGAAGTCACCAGAAGATTCAACCCCGATCCCGTCATCGCCCGGACCGAAATGGCTCGGCAATTACGATCAGCGCTTCGGTTTGGGCGCCGCGTTTACGAAGCAGGATGCTCCGCATTCTGCAGTCTGGGTGCGCGATGTGAGCGACCGGGTCTGGGATGAGAAGGCACTGTTGGCAGTATCAGATACTCCAATGCCGCGGACTTTCTTTCTCGATCCTGCCCCTCGCTTCGGCGCAACAGTGACGTATGATTTGCAGGTGTTTTGCAGCCGGGAAGAGCTCGTCGCGCAAGGCTCGGAATATCTGTTGGTCGAAGCGAATTCAGACCGGGTCGGGCGCGGGCGGTTCTCACAAACCACTCGAGTATGGTCTTCCGATCAAAAGCTGCTGGCGACGTCGAACCAGCTCGCATTTTACTAAGCTGTTACGCCGAGAGCCGGGCTGCTTCGCGAAAACTCACAAGCTTGCGCTGTTTCTCGTCCCATAGGGCGAGGATCATTGGTCGGAGTGTTTGGCCCATCGTCAGGTGGTTGAGATCTCTTAGCTCCGGGTATTTCTTCAGAACTTCAGGCAAGCGATAAAACGGTATGCTGCTGGCGAGATGGTGCACGTGGTGGATTCCGATATTGCCGGTAAACCAGCGCAGCGGCTGGGGCAGGGTCAAATAGGAACTGCCATGCAAGGCCGCTTCCTGAAATGACCAGTCTTCCTTCCAATCCCAGTGTGCGTCTTCATACTGGTGCTGGATATAAAACAGCCACACACCGGTGGACGCTGCGATCAGGAGCGATGACAGAACAACCAGCAACGTGGTTCCGATCCCGAAAGTGTATATGAGACCCGCAATGATCGCCGTGAGCACCACGTTCGTGACCATCGCGCTGACCCAATATTGCGCACCTTCGCGCATCAGGCCAACCGGCAGACGATGGCGCAGGATGAACAGATAGATCGGGCCGAAACCAAATAGCACCAGAGGATGCCGATACAGGCGATAGCCGAAGCGTTGCAGCGCCGAGCGTTCGCGAAACTCCTTCACAGTCAGAGTGTCAACATCGCCAAATCCGCGCTTGTCGAGATTGCCAGTGCGAGCGTGATGGCGCGCATGCGAAAGTCTCCAGCAATCGTATGGGGTGAAGGTCAGCACGCCCAGCGCCCTGCCGATCCAGTCATTGCCCGCTTTGCTGGCGAGGAACGCACCATGCCCGCAATCGTGCTGAATGATGAACAGGCGCAGCAAGAACAGCCCGGCGAGAGGAGCGAGAAGGATCGCAAGAAAATAACCGGCGTCGATCGCGAAGAGCATTGCTGCGCAGATACCAAGAAACGGGACCAATGTGATCGCCAGTTCCCACAAGCTCCGGCTCATCGAAGGATCTCTGAACGCAGTCAGATCGCGCATCAATTGCTTTGGATTGAGTGCACTCTCATTCGAATCCGTGTGGGGCATAGTGTTCCTTGGGGAGGCTGCGACAGGAATGTGGCGTAGCGTTATGACAAAGGCGGGAAAGATCGATCACAAAATCCACGGAGTCTCTTCAAAACCCGATCAAGCGCGGGGGGATATCGAAAGGGGTGATCAATCCAGCTTTGGCGGGAAACCCGGCTCAGCTTTTGCCATCGCGGTCTGATATGCTTCGCGCGCACCGATCCGTTTCAGATAGGCTTGCAGGTTGGGCAAATGATCGATGGTCATATTGTTGAAGGCACGGCTGGTGGTCAGCTGGAACACCATCATGATGTCGGCCGTGGTCAGCTGCGACCCGCCGAAATAGTCTGCTTCACCAAGCCGCGTCTCAATCTGTGTCCATGCGTTGCTCACGCGCTTTGCCAAGGGCGGAGGCATTTCACCGCCGAGCGCTCCCACCGCGATCTGCATCATGCCGTTGGTCATGAATGTCGCGTTGGCGAAGTGGAACCAATACAGGTGATCAGCGAAGTCCGGATGGTCTGGGCCGGGGACGAGATCGGTTTCGGGCGCGTATTTGCCGATGATGTATTCAACAATCGCGCCGCTTTCGCCCAGCATGGTGTCGCCGTCTTCAATCAGCGGAGCGATTTCCATCGGGTGCAACGCTTTCAGCTCTGCCGGAGCCAGCCGTGTGTCGGGATCGCGGTTGTAGAGCTTCAGATCATAATCCAGACCCAGCTCTTCACACAGCCAGACAATGCGTTCGGATTGCGAGATACGAAGGTGGTGTACTGTCAGCATGAACGGCGTCTCCCTAAATCTTGAGGACGCCGTAACCGAGCGGACGGCCCGCGCAAGCGATAAACGCTCGGGAGTGGTATTCTGGAAGGGGAGAGAGAAGAAAGAGGGGAGCCCACCTGTCCCCCTTTCCAATCACTCAAACAATCGAGCCGTCTATTCCGACGCGGCTTTGTCTTCCTCTTGCATGCCTCGCAGTGCAGCAGCGGCTGCATCGAGCGCGCTGATGGCCTGAGCCAGCCTGTCTTCCGACGTCGGCGCTGCTTCGGGAGCAGGCCCCTCCGGCTCGACAAGTGCCACCGTTTCCATCGGTTCGGGTGAGCTGGCCGGCGCATCCGCTGCGTTCGCGAAAGTTGGTATGCCGTCCACAATCTGAGGCGCTTCGGTCAGGTCAGCGTTTGCGGCAGGGCTTTCCTCAATCACAGCCTCGGCAATGGGTGCTGTGTATCCAGTCTCTTGCGGAACCAGGCACGTGCTGATGGCGCGATTGGTTGCCAGCTTTGAGAGCGTTTCAAGCTCGGCGTGATTGGCTCGGCTCGCCAGCTTCATGAAGGTGCTCACATCGTCGCAAAGCTCGCGCGTCGGCTGAGTGCCTGCGTGATAGTTGCCGATGCGCGTTTCGTAATCATTGAAAGCGACGCGGCCTTGTTCAGGGCCATAGCGTGCCACAAGAGATTGTTCGATCTTGTCGCCATGGACCGACATTTCGTCTGATCGTTCTTCGAGAAACCGACCATACTGGCGCAAGGTTGCCGGACTAAGTTGCCGACATTTCAGCGCATTGACCATCAGCATGACACGCAGATCATGGATCCGCGCCGATTGCATGTCATTCGTGTCAAAGCAGGGGAATGCTGATGCCTGAGCTGGAACAGCAGATGTGACGAGGGCGACCGCTGCGATAGCGGCACCCATCCTGGTGGGTAAGAGGTTCACGGTTCTACTCCCTCAATCGATATCGATTGATTTGAAGACCCCTCTGGATGTATTATTATCACATCACATGGATTTATGAAACAAATGAATGATGTGGCGGTGATTTCAGGAAATCCCAGAAACCCGTGATTTCACCTGAACGGCATATTTACAAGCAATGGTTGGTCATTCGTCCCGCGCCCAGCCTGGCTTCGCAGGTTCCAGCGAGTCGAGAAACTTCTCTGCACTTTCCAGATAGTCACGCTTCTTCTCATCACCCATCCGGTCCCAGGTCGCGAAGATCCGGCCAATTCGGTGATTGCTTTCCAGCCGGTCGCGGTGGCGATCCATGAAATGCCAGTAAAGCGGGTTGAAGGGGCATGCGCCTTCGCCGGTCTTCTTGCTTACTGAATAGCTGCACTCTTTGCAGTAATCCGACATCTTGTTGATGTAGTTGCCGCTTGCCGCATAGGGCTTGGTCGCGAGCTTCCCGCCATCGGCATACAGGATCATTCCACTGACATTGGGCAGTTCGACCCACTGATAGGCATCGGCATAAACCGCGAGATACCAATCCTGCACGTCGCGTGGATTGATCCCGGCAAGCAGGCAGAAATTGCCCAGCACCATGAGGCGCTGGATATGGTGTGCATGCGCATTGTTGTGTGTCGATCGGATGCAGTCGGAAAGGCAGCGCATTTCGGTCTCACCTGTCCAGAAGAACTCAGGCAAAGCGCGCCGCGCATTGAGTGTGTTGTCGCTTTCCAGCCCTGGCATATGCAGCCAGTAGAAGCCGCGAATGTATTCCCGCCAGCCGATGATTTGGCGGACGAACCCTTCAACGGAATTCAACGGAGCGCGGCCATCTTCATAGGCCTGTTCGGCACGTTCACATAGCGCGAGAGGATCAAGCAGCCCGCAATTGATGCTGGTCGAAAGCATTGAGTGAAACAGATCGTCTTCACCGTGTACCATCGCATCCTGATAGGGTCCGAACTTTTCGATCCGTTCGGCAAAGAATGCATCGGCAGCGCGCTCGGCTTCGGCGCTGGTGACGGGCCATTCGAACGTGTCGAGACCGCCGAAGTGGTCTTTGAATTTTTCTTCCACCAGATCGATAACGTCACGGGTGATGGCATCAGGTTTGAATTTGGGGACTGGCGGTGGGGCCAAATCGCCCTTCGGCGGTTCACGATTGTCCTTGTCATAGTTCCAGTCACCGCCCTTGGGCTTGCCATTATCGGTCATTAGCAGGCCGGTGCGCTTGCGCATCTCGCGATAGAAATGCTCCATCGTCAGGTGCTTGCGCCCTTCGGCCCAATCCTGGAACTGCTGATGCGAGCACAGAAAGCGATCATCGGGGAGGATTTCCACCGGGCAGGCGAACTTGTCAGGCCATTCTTCGATTGCCTGTTGAACCCGCCATTCACTGGCTTCGGTGATATGGATCACGCTCGGATCATGGCGCTCGATGGCGCGTGCGACTTCGCCAGTGAAGCTGTCTGAATTGTTTGTGTCTGTCAGCTTCACATAGTCGACCGTCCACCCGGCCTCGCGCAATTCTTCGGCAAAGTGGCGCATGGCGGAGAAGATCAGCACGATCTTCTGCTTGTGATGCTTGACGTAAGTTGCCTCATCCCAGACCTCCATCATCAAGACGACGGTGTCATCCTTTGTTCGCCCGCGCAGCGATGAAAGCGTGCGGGTGAGTTGATCTCCAAGGATGGGAACGAGAACAGGTTTGGTCATGCGGCACTAATGAACGGGACCGCAATTGGTGCCTCAAACAAAGCTGTACGGGTCGATATCAATCCCCACACGCACTCCGGGTGCGAATTCTTGGCCGCCAACCCACTGGTTGAGAACCCGCTGAAGGTTGGCCGAGCGCCGCGCATTCACGAGGAAACGATAGCGATAGCGGTTTCTGAGCAGCGCTAGCGGGGCAGGCGCTGGGCCAAGAATGTAGAGATCATCAAGATGTGGGCGGGCATCACCGAGGCGGGCGGCGGCTTCACGCGCTTCCTTCTCGTCTTCGCTCGACAGGATGATCGCGGCCCAGCGCCCAAAGGGCGGGGCGCCAGCGTCGCGGCGGGCCTCGGTCTCGGCTTCGTAAAATGCATCGCGGTCCCCGTTGGCCAAAGCGGCAATAACCGGCGCATCGGGATGACGGGTTTGGATGAGAACCTGGCCCGGTTTGGCCCCGCGTCCGGCGCGCCCTGCGACCTGCGCAACTTGCTGATAAGTCCGCTCAGCGGCACGCAGGTCTCCGCCTTCCAGGCCGAGATCGGCATCGACCACGCCCACCAGCGTGAGTTCAGGGAAGTGGAACCCCTTGGTCACGAGCTGCGTACCGACGATTACGTCGATCGCCTTGGCCTCGGCTTGCGCGATGAATTCTGCCGCGCGTTCGGGAGAGCCGAGTGTATCCGATGTTGCCACCGCCACGCGTGCCTCCGGAAACAATTCGGCCACTTCATCAGCGATCCGCTCGACACCGGGGCCGCAGGCAACAAGACAATCGCTTTCCCCGCATTCCGGGCAGGCATCGGGTGGCTGTGTTTCCAACCCGCAATGGTGGCAGGCGAGCCGTGCCGACAGCCGGTGCTCGACCAGCCATGCGCTGCAATTGGGGCATTGAAACCGATGACCGCAATTGCGGCACAATGTCAGTGGCGCATAGCCGCGACGATTAAGGAACAGCAGTGATTGCTCACCCACATCCAGTCGCGCCTCCAGCCCATCAATCAAAGGTTTGGAAAGCCAGCGGCCATTGGCAGGTTTTTCCAGAGTGAGGTCAACCAGGTGGATACTTGGCAGTTGTGCGCCGCCGAAACGGCTGGGCAATTCCAACCGCTCATATGTGCCCGTCGATGCCATATGCAGGCTTTCCAGCGCTGGCGTGGCGCTGGCGAGCACGACCGGGATCGATTCAAACCGGGCGCGCATCACAGATACGTCGCGGGCGTTGTATCGCACGCCGTCATCCTGCTTGAAGCTGATTTCATGCGCTTCATCGACGACGATCAGGCCAAGGTTCGCATAGGGCAGGAACAATGCAGATCGTGCACCGACTATGACCTGCGCCGATCCTTCGCTGATGGCGCGCCAAGCGCGCCTACGTTCGGTCGATTTCAAAGAGGAATGCCACAACACTGGCGGCGTGCCGAAGCGCTGCTCGAACCGATGCAGGAAGTTTTCCGTGAGTGCGATTTCCGGCAGCAGAACCAGAACCTGCCGACCCATTCGGATCGCTTCCGCGACGGGTTCAAAATAGGTTTCGGTCTTTCCCGACCCCGTGACACCATCGAGAAGAAATGGGGCGTATGTCTTCTCCGCGACCGATTGCACCAGCCGCTTTGCCACGGCCAACTGCTCTGGCGACAAAGCGGGCTGATGATAGTCCGGGTCTGC
Source organism: Pseudomonadota bacterium (assembly GCA_038526115.1). Taxonomy (GTDB): domain Bacteria; phylum Pseudomonadota; class Alphaproteobacteria; order Sphingomonadales; family Sphingomonadaceae; genus Erythrobacter. The sequence continues at coordinate 11,907 of JBCBHD010000026.1, forward strand.
GGCCAGATAAGGCCGGTCGATCGCTACTGTGACCGGCTCAATCGCGCCTTGATTGACCAACCCGCGAAGAACACCATCGGATACGCCGGCAATCCCGGCCAGTTCGCGAATGGTCCCTTGCTCACCTTGCAAAGCGTCAATCGCGGCCGCCCGTTGGGGGGTCATGCGTTCGGGCATCCCGCCGCTCAGGCGATACTCGGTCATCGTAGTCGGTCCGCCCAGCGCGCCGCCGCTGGACAGAACCATGCGCGCAACGCTGGCGAGAGCAGCGCAGTAATATTCGGCGGTCCATTCGATGAGCCGGCGCAGCGGCTTGGATAGCGGACGAACCTCGACCACTTCCAGGATTGCGCGCAGCTTGCGGGCCTCTATCTCGCGCCCCGGCAGCCTGCCTTCGTCCCAAACAATGCCGGTGACCTTGCGCGGGCCTAGCGGGGCGATGACAACCTGCCCCGGTTCCACTGCCACGCCTTCCGGCAGCTTGTAATCCAGCGCGCCGAGTGCTGCATTGAAAACGAGGAGTCGGACACGGTTCATGATCGGCTAGTCATATGGGTGCAGGTCGCACAAAACCACAAGAGAAGGGGACAGAGATATGAACGCTCAAGACAAGGTAGCATTGGAACGGCGACGGTTTCTGAAAGCAGGCGCCGGCGGTGCTCTGGTGCTGGCATTGCCGGCATGTGCGACGATCCCCGGTCTCAGTTTCACCGACGCAATCCGGCGCCTTTTGCTGCTCTCCAGCGAACGCGCCTTTGCCCGGCTTACCGCGCCTGACGGGTACTGGGATGAGCAAGTCGGTCGGCTTGGTCTTGGCAATCTGTTGGGTACGCGCGGCGATGTGGTTTCCCGCATTCTCACCTCGGCGCTGTTCAAGAACAGGCTTGAAGGGGTGTTCGCCGATATCGCTGTTGAAGGGTCTGAGCGGGCCGCGCCAATCGTCGCGGACGCGGTGCGCGTCATTGGGCTTGCCAATGCGGTCGAACTGGTGCGCGGTGGCCCTGATGCAGCCACTCAGGCACTGCGCGGTGAGCTTGGCGGCCGGTTAATCGACGCCATGGTGCCGGAACTGGGAGAGGCGATCCAGATCGCTTCAGACCCGTTGGTTGGACAACTGATCGATGCAGCGGCAGGCACCAATGTCAGCGGAATTGCCCAGCGTCTGGCAGGCAATGTCGATGATGCGATCTGGCGCGAAATGGGTGCGGAAGAAGCCGCCATTCGTGCTGATCCGCAAGCAACCCGAGACCCCATATTGATCGGCGTGTTCGCAGCGGATGAAGTGCTTTAGAAGCGGGCGGTGATGCCGACATTAGCGATGTGATCCATCCGATCCTCGCCATCGCGCACGACATACTGGTTGAGATAGCCGGGTGTCAGGGTGAAATTCTCATTCAGCGGCACTGTCACACCAACGAAGTTGCGCCAGTTCGCGACGCCTTCACGATTGAAAGCGACATCGTTCAGGCCGATGAATGGCTCGGTGTAGAGCACCAGATTGTTGTTTTCGCTGATCGGCGCAGTCACCTGCAACAGATTGCGGTAGCGCCAGCCGGTCGCATCGCTTTCATCAAAAAAGCGCTGTTCCAGCCGGTTGCGCGATGTGATCTTGAAGCCGCTGCCATTGTCGACAAGCGTGACGTTCAGCTCTTGGTAGATCCGGTGCTCATTCACTTCGACCGGGCCAACGGGGTCGGTCAGAATGTAGGCATAGCCGCCACCGATATTGACGTCCTTGTTGATGCGATAGCCGACGAATGAGCGAAGAAGCAGCTGCCCCAAACGGTCTGCGTCGTTAGTGAAGCGTTCCTGCGCCTCGCCGCGCACATACCACTCGCCATCTTCATCCAGGTCGACGAACACGAACTGGCCAGCCCAGATGTTGAAATCGTCTTCGGCGGCAATTGCCGGAGTAGCGGAAAGAGCCGCGAGAATTGCAGCAACGCATCCAAGAAAACGCATGGTAATGGCCTATCCCGATGTGATCCCATTCATTGCGTTTTTCGCAATGAGATAGTGTAACTCGTCATCCAAACGCGGGTTCCCTGCCATTTTGATGGGGATGGCTGGCTGGTTTCGATTGTCACGCTGTGCCATTTCCATTGCCAACGATTCGAGCCAGTGAGGGAACCGCAAGACCCATGAAATTCTTCGCCGACACCGCCGAAATTGATGAAATCAAAGATCTGGCCGCGACAGGCCTTTTAGACGGGGTGACGACCAATCCGTCGCTGATCGCCAAATCCGGGCGTGATTTCATGGAAGTCACGAGAGAGATTTGCGATCTGACTGACGGCCCGGTCAGCGCAGAAGTGGTCGCGCTCGATCACGCAACGATGATGAAAGAGGCTGAAGTCCTGCGCAATATCGCGGACAATGTCTGCATCAAGGTTCCGCTGACAGTGGATGGGCTTAAGACCTGCAAGGCGCTGACCGAAGACGGGACGATGGTAAATGTCACGCTATGCTTCTCGGCCAATCAGGCATTGCTGGCGGCGAAGGCAGGCGCGACCTTTGTCTCGCCTTTCGTCGGTCGTCATGATGATAACGGCTTCGACGGGATGGACCTGATCAGCGATATCCGACTGATCTACGACAATTACGCGTTCGAGACCGAAATTCTCGTCGCGAGTGTGCGCCATGTGACCCACGTCCTTGAAAGCGCGAAAATCGGTGCTGACGTCATGACCGCACCGCCAAAGGTGATCCACGCCCTGTTCAAGCATGTGCTGACCGACAAAGGTATTGCGGGTTTCCTCAAGGATTGGGAAAAGACTGGTCAAACTATCGGCTAGCGGGCCGGCGGATAAGTCCCTAACTGAGACTGAATGGCTGACGAATCCCCACTCGATCTGTTCAAACAGGCTTTGACCGGAGCGTCTCGTGCGATTGCGCGAGACCCGGAGGTTGAGGTCGCGTGGAGCGCCGATGTTCCGGGGGCTGCAGGCAATCGTTTTCGTGTTCCGCTGCCCGGACGCGACCTTCCAACCGAGCAGGTTGTGGAAGCACGCGGATTTGCGGATTCCTTTGCCCTGAAATTGCGCCACCATGATGCCGGGTTGCACGCCGTCGGCGCGCCGCCAGAGCCTGTGGCGCGGGCTTGCTATGATGCAATAGAGCAGGTCCGCTACGAAGCTTTGGGCGCGAACGCATTTGACGGGGTCAAAAGCAATCTCGATGCGGCGACGGAAATGCGCACCGCGACGGACCAAATCGTTCGGGCGCAGAACTCATCCGAGGTGCCGCTGCAGACAGCGCTTGCGCTGATGCTGCGTGAACAGCTGACAGGTGAACCTATCCCTGAGAAGGCGCAGGCCGGGATAGGTCTGGTCCGCGACTTTATCGAAGAGACGGTGGGCGAGGATTTCTCTGCTCTTGGCGATAGCCTGGATGATCAGGAAGCTTTCCAGAAGCTCGCGTTGGATATGCTGCGCGACCTCGATCTGACCCGCCCGACCGACGCGCCTGACGAAGCCGACAATGATGACGGCGATGAAGACGATGGCGCCGATGATGATCAGGCGGGCGATGAACAGCAGGAAGGCGACGCTGATCCGCAAAGCTCCGAAATGGCAGGAGAAATGGCGGAGGGCGAAGGCGAGGGCGATGCTGACAGTGAGTTCGCGCCGGATGATGACATGCAGGATGGCGAGCCGGGCGAAGAAGGCGATGCTTCCAATGCTCCCGTCCGTCCAAACCGACCACAGACCGAAATACCCGAAGGGCTGGATTATCAGGCCTTTACCGAGAAGTTTGATGAAGAAATCGAAGCGCCAGAACTGTGCGATGCCGAAGAGCTGGACCGACTGCGCGCATATCTCGATAGCCAGCTGACCGGGCTTCAGGGCGTTGTTACCCGGCTTGCCAACCGGCTTCAGCGCCGCCTGATGGCGCAGCAGAACCGCAGCTGGGACTTTGATCAGGAAGAAGGGATACTCGATGCGGCGCGACTGAGCCGCGTTGTGGTTTCACCCGGTACCGCTCTGTCTTACAAAGTCGAGCGTGACATTGAATTTCGCGACACCGTGGTCACGCTGCTGATCGACAATTCCGGCTCGATGCGCGGTCGCCCGATCAGCATTGCCGCGATCAGCGCCGACATTCTGGCGCGCACTTTGGAGCGGTGCGGGGTCAAGACAGAGATTCTCGGCTTCACCACTCGCGCATGGAAAGGTGGGCAATCGCGTGAGGCGTGGCTCGCCGATGGCAAGCCGCAGGGGCCGGGCCGTCTCAATGATCTGCGCCACATTATCTACAAACAGGCCGATGAGCCGTGGCGGCGCGCGCGGCGCAATCTTGGCCTGATGATGCGCGAAGGGCTGCTGAAAGAGAATATCGATGGTGAGGCGCTTTTGTGGGCGCATTCCTGTCTGATGTATCGCCCAGAAGAGCGCCGCATCCTCATGGTGATTTCAGATGGCGCGCCGGTGGATGACAGCACGCTGAGCGTGAACTCGGCTGGCTATCTCGAAGCGCATCTGCGCGGCGTTATCGATTGGGTCGAGAAATTCTCACCCGTGCAACTGGTCGCCATCGGCATCGGCCACGATGTGACGCGCTACTATCGACGCGCTGTCACGATCATGGATGTCGAACAACTCGGCGGCACGATTATGGAGCAGCTCGCCGAACTGTTCGAGGATGAGAAAGGCGTGAAGCGGCGCTAGTCGTATGAGTAAGAACCATCTTGGTATAGCCATCTGTGTTGGAATGATGGCGACGATTACCTTTGGTTCCCCGCTGGTTTCCATGGGGTTCAGGATGCTCGACCCAAAATATGAATCCCGCGATTTCAGCACCGAGTACTGGACGCGGTTTATGGAGTTCAAATCTCATCATGGTCCTGACTTCGTTCACTTTGTAGCGAAGTGTCCAGGGCGTGAGGATCGCGAATTCTACATGAACGATGATGGCGGTGTGAATGTGGTGATTGAAGACGCTCGAGCGATTTATCACCCCCAGCAATGCAAAGTGTATCTGAAAAAGTGCATGGATCCGAAAATGAAGTACTACCGTGCTTCTCCCCTATGCGCTGGTTGAACACAATGGAGGCCTAATGTCTGAAACTGCAGCTATGAACGTAACCGAAGCCGTCACCAGCCGCCGCTCCGTTCGGCAGTTCACTGATCAACCGGTTG